>NZ_JAJNRD010000028.1:0-32053 GCF_022228055.1 Halorhodospira sp. 9621 | reverse complement strand
GCGCCCGTGGGTTCGCGGCGATCAGCCGTAAACGCCCAAGCCGGTGTACGCAGGCGCCCTCAGGCGAGCCCGTGCGCAGACGCCGCCGTGGCCACCGCGTGTTCCACCTCGCCGCGTTGGAGCAGCCGCTGCAGGGCGTGATCGAGGGTCTGCATCCCCTGCGCCTGTCCCGTCTGGATCGTCGAGTACATCTGCGCCACCTTGTCCTCTCGGATGAGGTTGCGGATGGCCGAGGTGCCGATCATGATCTCGTGGGCCGCGACACGGCCGCCGCCGATGCGCTTGAGCAGGGTCTGCGAGATGACCGCCTGCAGGGACTCCGACAGCATGGAGCGGACCATGGCCTTCTCGGCGGCGGGGAAGACGTCGATGATGCGGTCGATGGTCTTCGGCGCCGAGGACGTGTGCAGGGTGCCGAAGACCAGGTGACCGGTCTCGGCGGCGGTCAGGGCGAGGCGGATGGTCTCCAGGTCGCGCAGCTCGCCGACCAGGATCACATCCGGATCCTCGCGCAACGCCGAGCGCAAGGCGGCGTCGAAGCTCTGCGTGTCGCGGTGGACCTCGCGCTGGTTGATCAGCGAGCGCTGCGGCTCGTGGACGAACTCGATGGGATCCTCGATGGTAAGGATATGACCGGCGTCCTGGCGGTTCTTCTCGTCGATCATCGCCGCCAGGGTGGTGGACTTGCCGGAGCCGGTGGGCCCGGTGACCAGGATCAGCCCACGTGTCAGCCGACACAGGTCCTGGAAGATCGTCGGCGCCTGTAAACCCTCCAGCGTGGGGATGTCGCTCGGGATGGTCCGGAAAACCGCGCCCATGCCGCGGTCCTGCTGGAAAGCGTTGACGCGAAAGCGGCCCAGCCCGCGGGCGGCGAAGGAGAAGTCGGTCTCCATCCGCGCCTCAAGCTCGCGGCGCTGGCCGTCGTTCATGATGTCGTAGACGCGCCGCTGCACTTCCTTGTGGCTGAACGCCGGCGCGTCGATGCGGCGGATGTCGCCGTCCACGCGGATGATGGGCGGCTGCCCGGCCGAGAGGTGCAGATCGGAAGCGCCCTGCTCGACGGCAAAGCGGAGGAGGTCCGTGATGTCCATATGCACCCTCGGGATTTTGTAAACGGTGTTTGCAGATTATCAACCCTGGGTGGGGCGGACAATACGGGCCGGACATCCCGACGCGCCGATGGCGCGCCGGGGTGTTCCCGCGGGGAGGGACGGGGTGTTGCCACCGCCGCCTGAGCCGGCAGCGGTGGCCTAGGCGGAGTGCTGCTCGCGCAGGACGTTCTTCTGCACCTTGCCCATGGTGTTGCGCGGCAGCTCGTCGACCACGTGGACCTGCTTGGGCACCTTGTAGCCGGCCAGCTCGGCCTTGAGCCGCTGGATCAGGGTCTCGCCGGCCGGCGGCCGGTTGGCATCGGCGGGGACGATGAACGCGGTCACGGCCTCGCCAAGGTCCGGGTGGTCCAGCCCCACCACCGCCGACTCCTGCACCTCATCCATGGCGTCGAGCTCGTTCTCCACCTCCTTGGGGTAGACGTTGTAGCCGCCGCTGATGATCAGATCCTTCTCGCGGCCGATGATCGCGTAGTAGCCGTCCTCGCTAACCTGCGCCATGTCGCCGGTGATGAAGAAGCCATCATCGGTGAACTCCTCGCGGGTCTTCTCCGGCAGTCGCCAGTAGCCGTTGAACACGTTCGGGCCCCGAATCTGCAGGGAGCCGGGTGTTCCCGGCGGCACCTCGTGGCCCGTGTCATCGACGATCCGCGCCCGGATGCCGGGCAGGGGGCGTCCGACCGTGCCCGGCCGACGCTCCCCGTCGAGGGGGTTCGACAGGTTCATCCCCGTCTCGGTCATCCCGTAGCGCTCGAGGATCGCGTGGCCGGTGCGTGCCCGCCACGCCTCGAAGGTCTGCTCCTGCAGCGGTGCCGAGCCGGCGACGAACAGCCGCATGGTTCGGCACTGCTCGGCGGTGAGCCCCTCGTGCTGAAGGAGCCGGGTGTAGAAGGTCGGTACGCCCATGAGCACCGTCGCTTCGGGCAACAGGGCAACGACCTGCCCGGCGTCGAAGCGCGGCAGGAAGTGGATGGTCGAGGCCCCGAGCATGGCGCAGTGGAGCGCCACGAACAGGCCGTGGACGTGGAAGATCGGCAGGGCGTGGATGAGCACGTCGTCGTGGCGCCACCCCCAGGCGGCCTCCAGCGCCAGGGCGTTGGCGCTCAGGTTGCGGTGGGAGAGCACCGCGCCCTTGGGGCGGCCGGTGGTCCCCGAGGTGTAGAGGATGCTGGCCGGGTCGTCGGGATGGACGGCGGCGGTGGCGGGGGCCGGCCCGATGCCGGCGGCCGCTTCTTCCAGCAGGCTTCCGCCACCCGCGGCATCGAGGGTCTCCAGGCGCGTCGCCGGGTGCTCGGCGACGATCCCACGCAGCAGTTCGGCACGCTCCGGGGCGCCCACCACGAGGCGGGGCTCCGCATCCTGGATGAAGAAGGCGAGCTCGGATCGCTTGTAGGCGGTGTTCAGGGGCAGGAAGACCGCGCCGGCGTGCAGGCAGGCGAGGTAGAGGGCGACTGCCTCGGGGCTCTTGTCGACTTGCACGGCCACCCGGTCGCCGCGCCGAACCCCGATCTGCTCCAGGACCGCGGAGAGGTGCTCGGCCAGGCCGAAGGCCTCGTCGTAGGTCCAGGTTCCGCGCTCCGGTGTGATCAAAAAGGGCTTGGACGGAGTCGCCGCGGCCCGTTGCGCCAGGGTGGTGTAGAGGTTGTGAGCGGCCGGATGGCTCGTGGGTTGCGGGGTCATCGCTCCTCCTCGCCTTCTTCTTGCGGGGCGGGCCGGGCGTGGCCGGAGCCCCGGTTGCGTGGCGTATTCGTCGCCATGTTGACGGCATGCATTATAGATTCTACATTCATAATTACAAACCGCCAACGCCAGGGAGTCACGCAAGGCCATGGCCAATTCGCTTCGCACCAAAGCTATGTACAGCCAGGTTGCAGACCTGTTGCGGGAACGGATCTTCCGGCAGGAGCTCAGCCCGGGGGATCGGGTGGATGAGCTTGCGCTGGCCGAGGAGCTCGGCGTCAGCCGGACGCCCGTCCGCGAGGCGCTGAAGATCCTCGACGCCGACGGCCTGGTCACGCTCGAGCCGCACCGGGGCTGCCGTGTGCGCGAGCTGTCCCAGGACGATCTGGCCCACCTGTTCCCGGTGATGGCCGTGCTGGAGGGGCTCATCGCCCGCGAGTGCGTGGAACGCATCGATCAGCAGGCGGTGGATGAGCTCTTCGAGCTGCACGAGCAGCTGGAGGCCGCCGCCGCCGACGGCGATATCGACCGGTACTACGAACACAACTACCGCTTCCACACCCGGCTGCAGGAGCTGTGCGGCAACCCCTATCTGCAGCGGGTGGCGGCGGAGCTGCGCCGCATCCTGATCCTGGCCCGCCACCGGCAGCTGCGCACGCCGGGTCGCCTGCAGGCCTCGCTCGGGGAGCACCGGCAGCTGATGGAGGCGTTCCGCGATCGCGATCCCGAGGCGGCGGACGCCTGCATGAAGGGCCACCTGCTCGAGCAGGGGCGCACGCTGGTGGGCGGCGGGCAACGCCACTGAACCGGATACCCCGAACCGACAGACACCAATAAGGGAGGATCCAGCCATTCGAGAGCAGTAAGCGAGACCCGATCCGGCCGTCGCTGCGGACAACAAGACCCGGTTACCGGGCACCGGCGACGGTCGGATCCCGACGATCCAATGCCGCTTGGGAGGAGTCCCGATGAAAAACAGTCATCCGCAACGCCGGATTGCGCAACTGAGCGTGTCCGCTGCCGCCGCCGCGGTCCTCGCGGCTGGTTCTTCGAGCCTCGCCGCCAGCGAGGTCCGGCTTACCGCGTCCCACCAGTGGCCGGGAGGCCAAGGGGATTTTCGGGATGAGATGGTGCAGATCCTCGCGGATCGGGCCGCCGAGTCCGATACCGGTCTGGAGATCCGTGTCTACCCCGACTCGTCCCTGTACGGGGCCCGTGAGCAGTGGCCGGCGATCGCGCGCGGCCGTCTCGATATCACCGCGCTACCGCTAGCCTACGCCGGTGGTCGGCATCCGGAGTTCAACCTGACCCTGATGCCGGGGCTGGTCAAGAATCACGATCACGCCCAGCGGCTCAATGAGTCCGCATTCATGGACGAGATCGTCGAGGTCATGGAGGACAACGGCGTCAAGGTCCTGGCCCACACCTGGCTGGCCGGCGGTTTCGGGTCCAACGAGCAGTGCATTACGGCCCCGGAGGACGTCGACGGCGCGCAGATCCGCGGTGCCGGGCAGTCGTTCGAGACGATGCTCTCGGCCGCGGGGGCGTCGATCAACTCGATGCCGAGCTCCGAGATCTACACCGCCCTGCAGACCGGCGTGCTCGACTCGGCGCTGACCAGCTCGGCGAGCTGGGTCTCCTACCGGCTCTACGAGCAGACCGAGTGCGTCACCCCGCCGGGGGATTACGCGCTCTGGTTCATGTACGAGCCGATCCTGATCTCCAAGGCGTCGTTCAACGACCTGACCGAGGCGCAGCAGCAAGTCCTCCTGGAAGCAGGCGAGGAGGCCGAGGCCTTCGCCTACGAGGCGGCGCAGGAATCGGATCAGGAGATGATCGAGCTCTTCCGCGAGCAGGGCGTCGAGGTGGCTTTCATGGACGACAGCGACTTCGAGGCCTGGCGCAGCGTCGCCGAGGAAAGTGCTTTCCCGCAGTTCGTGGAGAGCACCCCGCGCGGCCAGGAGCTGCTCGATAAGGCCCTGAGCGTCGACTGACGCGGGAGCCGACCGCCGCGGGGACGCGCGTACCCATCGGTGCCACGGTGCGCGCGTCCCCCTCTTCCCACCGTGTGACGGGAGAACCTGCCATGGATCTATTCCTGCGCGTGGTGCGGGGCCTCAACGCGGGGGCCGCGACGCTCGCCTCCCTGATGCTGGTCGTGGCCGCTCTGGTGGTCTGCCAGATGGTCTTCGTCCGCTACGGGCTGAATCAATCGACGTACTGGCAGACGGAGCTGGTGACCTTCCTGCTTGTGGGCGCAACCCTGCTGGGCAGCCCGTACGTGCTGCAGCAGCGCGGCCACGTGACCATGGATCTGCTGCCCATGCTGCTCGGATCACGCGGCAAGCGGATCCTGGCGGTCGTCGCCAACACCCTCGGGTTCGGCTTTGTGGTCCTGCTGCTCGTGACCGGCTTCATCTGGTGGCTGGAGTACTACGAGACGCAGTGGCGCTCCATGTCCGTCTGGGGGCCCCGGCTGTGGATCCCCTACCTGGCCATGCCGGTGGGCATGCTGCTGCTGAGCCTGGAGTACATCGCCCAGACCGCGGCCATCATCACGGGCCGCGAGCGCCCCTTCCCCAGCGAAGCCGAGCAACTGCTCAAAGAACAATAAACGGGGCAGTGCCGCGAGGAGGAGAACTGCATGACTGTCATCTGGATCGCACTGGCCATCCTGGCCGTGTTGCTGGTCTTTCTGTTGCTCGGTACGCCGGTGGCCTTCTCCCTGGGGCTGACCGCTGCGGCGTTCCTGATCTTCTTCGAGGGGGTCGGGGCGGTGGAAATGCTCGCCGAGCAGCTCTACGGGTCGATGGACAAGTTTACGCTGGTGGCCATCCCCATGTTCATCCTGATGGGCGCGGCCATTGCGTCCTCGCGGGCCGGTGCCGACGTCTACGAGGCGCTGCACCGTTGGCTCTACAAGGTGCCGGGCGGGCTGGTGGTCTCGAACATCGGGGCCTGTGGCCTGTTCTCCGCGCTGAACGGGTCGTCGCCGGCGACCTGTGCCGCCATCGGCCGGATGGGCATCCCGGAGCTGCGCCGTCGCGGTTACCCCGAGGGGTTGACCACCGGGGCCATCGGCGCCGGCTCGACGCTGGGCATCCTGATCCCGCCGAGTGTCACCATGATCATCTACGGCGTGGCGACGGAGACCTCCATCGGCCGCCTCTTCCTGGCCGGGATCCTGCCCGGGATTCTGCTGATCGTCCTCTTCTCGATGTGGGCGGTCTTCGTCGCCTGGCGTTCCGGGACGCTCGCCCGGCTGGAGAGCGACATCCACTACTCCTGGAAGGACCGCTTCGCCAAGCTGCCCAAGCTGATCCCGTTCTTTCTGATCATCGTCTTCATCATGTGGGCGCTCTACGGCGGGGTGGCGACCCCGTCGGAGGCGGCCGGGGTCGGTGCCGTGGCAGCGATCCTGATGGTCGTGGTGCTCTACCGGATCTGGCGGCCGCGGGCGTGGTGGGGCATCGTCCATTCGGCCATGCGCGATTCGGTGATGATCATGATGATCATCGGCTGCGCCGGTTTGTTCGGCTTCATGCTCTCCTCGCTCCACGTCCCGCAGGCCGCGGCGGCGGCCGTGGCCGCCCTGGACGTCAATCCGTGGACGCTGATGGCAGTGATCAATGTCTTCCTGCTGATCGCCGGGCTCTTCCTGCCGCCGGTGGCGGTGATCCCGATGACCGCCCCGATCCTGCTGCCGATGGTCCTGGAGGCCGGCTTCGATCCGATCTGGTTCGGGATCATCATGACCATCAACCTGGAGATCGGCCTGATCACCCCGCCCGTGGGGCTGAACCTCTTCGTGCTCAAGGGGATCGCACCGGACGTGCGGCTTGGGGCGATCCTGCGCGGGGCATTGCCGTTCATGCTACTGATGCTCCTGGCCATCGTGATCATTTCCATCTTCCCGGCCATTGCCACGGGATTGCCCGACGCACTGATGGGGTGACGCCATGAAGACAGCCTGGTGGAATCGTCTGGTGGATTCGGTAGCCGATCGGGGGCTGCGGCTCTCGCGGGTCAAGGGCGGTGCGAAGACCAGTCGGCAACTGGCGGATCACTGCCGGGAGCTGCTAACCAGCCGGGGCGAGGCCAGCGGCGCGGCGCTGGCCCGGGAGGTGGTCCGCGGTCTGGAACGCCTCGATCCGGAAGGTACCGGGAACTTTCTGCAGGCGCTGCGCGACGAGTTCGAGTGCGATGCCGATCAGGTCCGCGAGGCGGCGGAACGCTACCGGCAGAGCGGCGGCCGGGACGGTCTCGATGCGCTCAAGCGCGTGGCCGAGCCGCCGCGCCAGGAGCTCTTCCGCCGGCTGAACCGGGCGCCCGATGGAACGCGGGTGCTGGTGGCCCTGCGCGAGCACCTGCTCGAGAGGCTCCGCGAGGACCCGGGCCTGCGGCCGGTGGATGAGGACCTGCGGCATCTGCTCAGCTCCTGGTTCAATCCGGGGTTCCTGCAGCTTCAGCGTATCGACTGGGACAGCTCGGCGCGGCTGCTCGAGAAGCTGATCAAGTACGAATCGGTCCACGCCATCCAGGGCTGGGAGGATCTGCGCCGGCGCCTGGCAGGCGACCGGCGCTGCTTCGGCTTCTTCCATCCGGCCCTGCCCGGCGAGCCGTTGATCTTCGTCGAGGTGGGGCTGGTCCAGGGGATCCCGGAACGCACGGGGCCCCTGCTCTCGCCGGAGGAGCCGGTTGCCGATCCCGCCCAGGCCGACACCGCGGTCTTCTTCTCCATCAGCAATTGCCAGTTCGGGCTGCGCGGCATCTCCTTCGGCAACTTCCTGCTCAAGCAGGTTATGGAGGAGCTGGCTGCGGAGTTCCCGCAGGTGGAGCGGTTCGTCACGCTCTCGCCGGTGCCCGGGCTCGCCAGGGCGCTGGAGGGGGGCGACGGTACGGAGCCGGCGATCGATCGCGCCTGGCTGGAACAGCTGCTGGCGGACGACCGCGACCGTCTGCACAAGGCTGCGGGCGAGGGCGATACGGTCGCGGCCTTCCGGCGGCTGCTGGCCGAACCCCACGGACACGAGGCGGTGCTGGCCGCCCCCCTGGAGCGAGTCGCCCGGGCCTACCTGACCCGGGTCAAGCGCCGGGGCACGGTGGCCGATCCGGTGGCCCGCTTCCACCTGAGCAACGGGGCCCGGCTGGAGCAGGTCAATCCCTTCGCCGATGATTCGGCGGCGCGGCTGCGCGAGTCCTACGGCCTGATGGTGAACTACCGTTATATCCGCGAGGACGTGGAGGCCAACCACGAGCACTTCGTGCGTACCGGCGAGGTGGTCCTCGCCCGGCGCCTGGCGAAGCGGCAGAAGGAGATCGAGGGGGCGCGCCGCGATCGCGCTTCGGGATAACGCGGGCGCTGCCGGGGGCGGCGGCGGGGCGGTGGCTCAGCTGCGCAACCGCAGCCCGCTCCCGCCCGACGGCGTCGCGTCGGAGCCGTCCTCCTCCCGTTCAAGCTTCACCCGCAGCCGCACCTCGTTGGCCGAGTCGGCGTGGGCGAGGGCGTCCTCATACCGGATCCGGCCCTCGGCGTAGAGCTGATACAGGTGATGGTCGAAGGTCTGCATGCCGGCCTCTTCGGAGGCCGCCATGGTGGCCTTGAGGGTGTCGATCTCGCCGTTGCGGATGCGCTCCTGGACCAGGGGCGTATTGAGCAGAACCTCCAGCGCTGCGACGCGGCCGTGGCCGTCGGCAGCGGGAATCAGCTGCTGGGCGACGATCGCCTGCAGGTTCAGCGACAGGTCCATGAGCAGCTGCTCGCGCCGGTCGGCGGGGAAGAAGTTGATGATCCGATCCAGGGCCTGGTTGGCGTTGTTGGCGTGCAGGGTGGCCAGGGTCAGGTGACCGGTCTCGGCGAAGGCGACGGCGTAGTCCATCACCTCGCGGGAGCGCACCTCGCCGATGAGGATGACGTCCGGGGCCTGGCGCAGGGCATTGCGCAGGGCCGTCTCGAAGTCCGCAGTGTCCACCCCGACTTCGCGCTGGGTGACCAGGCACTGCCGGTGCGGGTGGATGAACTCCACCGGATCCTCGACAGTGAGGATGTGCCCCGGGGCGGCCGCGTTGCGCTCGTTGATCATGGCGGCCAGGGAGGTGGACTTGCCCGTGCCGGTCCCCCCGACGAAGAGGATGAGCCCGCGCTTGCGCGTGGCCAGTTCGCGCAGCACGCCGGGCAGGGCGAGGTCGTCCAGGGTGGGGATGGCGGTCTCGATGCGCCGGATGACCAGGCCGGGCTCGCCGCGCTGGTAGAAGGCGCTGACCCGGAAGCGGGCGCCGGTTTCGGTGACGATGGCGAAATTGGCTTCGCGGGTCTGTGCCAGCTCCGCCTGTTGTGTGTCGCTGAGGGTCTCGGCGACCAGCTCGCGGACTGCGGCGGAGTCCAGCGTGTCGGCCTCAAGCGCGGTGACGGTGCCGTCGATCTTCAGCGCCGGCGGCGCCCCGACGGTCAGGAACAGGTCCGAGGCGCGGCGGGCGACCGCCTCATCGAGCAGGGGCTGCAGGCCCATCATCGGCGGTCTCCGGGAGCCGGGAGTAGCGGACGGACTGGTTGCGGCCGTTGTGCTTGGCGGCGTAGAGCGCGCGGTCGGCGCGCTGTTCAAGGGTCTCTAGGGAGGTGCCGGCCTCGGCCGCGGCCACCCCGAGGCTGACCGTGACCGTGCCCACGCCCTCGAAGGGCGTTTGGGCCACCTGGCGGCGGATGCGCTCGGCCAGGGTCTCGGCGCCTGCCTCGTCGGTCTGGCTGGCCAGGACCAGGAACTCCTCGCCGCCCCAGCGGCCCATGTGGTCGGTCTCGCGCAGGACGCTCTCGATGCGCCGGGCCATCTCCCAGAGGACGGCGTCGCCGGCGCCGTGGCCGTAGCGGTCGTTGACGCGCTTGAAGTGATCCACATCGAACAGCAGCACGGCGAATGGCGTACCGTGCCGGGTGAAGGCGGCCTGGGCGGCGCGCAGCAGTTGCTGGATCTTGGCCCGGTTGAACAGGTCGGTGAGCGGGTCGTGGGCGGCCCGGTACTCCAGCTCGCTCTGCAGCTCGCGCTGCTCGGTGATGTCCTCGTTGGTGCCCACCAGCCGCTGGGTCCGTCCGTGCGGATCCTCGATGCCCTGCCAGACGGCGCGGATGTGGCGCTGCTCACCGTCGGGACGGCGGATGCGGAACTCGATCTCGCGGCGTTCGCCGCGCCCGGCGCCGGGGCTGCTCGCTGCATGCAGCCGGTCCTGGTGCTCCGGGACCAGCAGGGCCAGCCAGTCCTGGTAGGTGACCGGCCGCTGCGATTCATCCAGGCCGTAGATGGCCATCATGCGCTCGTCCCAGTGGTAGGTATCGGTTTTCAGGTCGTACTCCCAGACGCCGAGCCCGGCGGCCTCGGTGGCCAGTTTCAGGCGCTGTTCGCTCTCGCGCAGGGCGTGCTCGTAGTAGTCGTACTGCCCCGTGAGGTCGGTCATGGCCAGGGCCACCAGCGGCGGCCCGTTCCCGCTGTCCGGTAGGGGGGCGGCATTGACCGAGAGGACGTGGCGGCCGCGCTCGGCGGTGTGGATCTCGCAGCGGGCGTCGAACAGCGGCGTGCCGGTGATCGCCACCAGGCGGAAGGCGAGCAGTTCCGACGGCGGATCCGGGGCCCGATCGTCGCCGGGCGGGGTGGTGTGGTTGAGATCGAGGAGCTGCCGCGCCTTAGGGTTGGCGAAGATGATCCCGCCGCGCTCGTCGAGCACGGCGATGGCCGCCGCCTCCGTGGCCAGCACCAGCGCCGGCAGGGCCAGGCGCGCCTGGTCCTCATCGCCGCCGGTTGGCACCGGCGAAACGGTGAACGCCCCCTGGAGTGCCTCCAGGGCCCGGCGGATCAGTCGCTGGGCGTCGTCCTTGTCTGCGCGGCTATCGTCTGGCGCCATTCAAACTACCCGATCTTGAGCCCGCGGCAGCCGCGCTGGGGGGCGCGCAATCCCTGCCTGTCCCGGGGGTTGCCCGTGGCATCTACCGTAAGCCAGCACCGGCCCGGCGTCCACCGCGGGAGCCCCGTCGCCACCCAGGCGCGAAAGCCTGCCTTTTCTTCTGGGTATTCAAGATACCATGTCCGCTCGATTCCTTGTTGGTTGGCCGGTGCGGCGCGCCGGCCGAAGGAATGGCCGTGGGCAGCCCGGAGCCGGCGGGCCGGAGCGGTTCCATCGGCGGGGCCGGTTTTCCCGGACGCCGGGTGGGCCGAATGCGCGCCGTCATCGCGGCATCATGGAATCCCAATCAGCGGATTGCGGGGTGGTGCCGTGCGTCCACCGCTCAGCGAGATCGACAGCCTGCCTTGGGAGGCGACCTACGCCGCGCTGCCCGATCGCTTCCATGCCCGGCTCGGGCCGACCCCGGTGGCGCGGCCGCAGTGGGTGCGGCTTAATCGCCCGCTGGCCCGGCAGCTCGGGCTCGAGCCCCAGTCGCTGGCGGGTGAGGCGGGGCTGGCGGTATTCGCCGGCAATCGGGTGCCCGCCGGGGCGGATCCCGTTGCCCAGGCCTACGCGGGGCATCAGTTCGGGCACTTCGTCCCGCAGCTCGGCGACGGCCGGGCGCTGCTCCTCGGCGAGCTGATCGATGTCGACGGCGTCCGGCGCGATATCCAGCTCAAGGGCGCCGGACCGACGCCGTTCTCCCGCGGCGGCGACGGGCGCGCGCCCATCGGCCCGGTGGTGCGGGAGTACCTGGCCAGCGAGGCGATGGCCGCCCTCGGCATCCCCACCACCCGCACCCTGGCGGCGGTGGCCACCGGCGAAACCGTCTGGCGCCACAGCCCGGAGCCTGGCGGGGTCCTCACCCGGGTGGCGTCGAGCCACGTGCGCGTGGGGACCTTCGAGTACTTCGCCCGGCGCGGTGACCAGGCGGCCGTGCGGCGGCTGGCCGACTACGTCCTGGTCCGCCACTATCCACACTGCACTTGGGCACCGCAGCCTTATCAGGCGCTGCTCGAGGCGGTGGCCACTGCCACCGCGGAGCTGATTGCCGGCTGGATGCACGTCGGGTTCATCCACGGCGTGATGAACACCGACAACCTCTCGGTGGCCGGCGAGACCATCGATTACGGGCCCTTCGGCTTCCTCGACGCCTTCGATCCAGGCACCGTCTACAGCTCCATCGACCACTTCGGGCGCTACGCCTTCGATCAGCAGCCGGCCATCGGCGAGTGGAATCTGGCGCGCCTGGCCGAGGCGCTGCTGCCGCTGCTCGACGACGACCCGGACAGCGCCCTGGATCGCGCTCGCGAGGCCCTGAGCGGCTACCGGCCGCACTTTGAGGCCGTCCACCGCGCCGGGTTGCGGGCGAAGATCGGTCTGGCCGAGGCGCGCCCCGGCGACGATGATCTGGTCCACGACCTGCTCCGGCGTATGGCGGCGGAAGGGGCCGACTGGACCCTGACCTTCCGCCGGCTCGGCGAGTTGGACGGGACCGATGCGCGCGGGGATGATGGGTTCCGGCAGGGGTTCCGGGATCCGCAGGCGGCGGATGCGTGGCTGTCGGCCTGGCGGGCGCGGCTGATGGCGGAGCGGCGCAGCGATGCCGAGCGCCGCGCGGCCATGCGCGCCGTCAATCCGGCGTTCGTCCTGCGCAATCACCTGGCGCAGTGGGCCGTGGACGCCGCCACCGAGCGACTGGACTTCGCCCCCATGGAACGGTTGCTCGGGGTGCTCGCCGATCCGTGGTCGGATCAGCCGGAGCACGCCGATCTGGCCCGGCCCCCGGAGATGGGGCAGGCGGTGGTGCGCACCTTCTGCGGGACTTGAACGCCCGGGTGGGAAGCCTGGCACGGTGTGTGCTTAGCTAAGGGAGGGCGAGAGAGGAGCTCCCCAATGGCACCCCGATTCCAAGGCTTCGACACCGATCAGCGTTACGACGAGCTGCTGCAGCCCGATGGCCGGCCGCGCCCGGCGGCGCGGTTGCTGTTCGAGTACCTGAGCTCGATCTGCGAGGACGACCTGGCCGAGCGCATGCGGGCGGTGGACGCCTTCATCCGCGACAAGGGCGTGACTTTCACCGTCTACAGCGACGGCGAGAACATCGACCGCGCCTGGCCCCTGGACGTCATCCCCCGCGTGGTGGACGCCCGCGAGTGGGGGCGGATCGAGGCCGGGCTCAAGCAGCGGCTTACCGCCCTCAACCGCTTGATCGAGGATCTCTACAACGAGCAGGCGGTGATCCGGGACGGCATCCTGCCCCGCGAGATCCTCGAGCAGTCCCGCAACTTCCGGCCGCAGTGCCAGGGCCTGAAGCTCCCTTATGGTGCATGGGCCCACATTTGTGGCACCGATTTGGTGCGCGACCGCGACGGGACCCTCTACGTCCTGGAGGACAACCTCCGCGTCCCCTCCGGCGTGTCGTACATGCTGGAGAACCGCGAGGTGATGAAGCAGGTCTTCCCCGAGCCGTTCGAGGGCTCCGGCATCCGGCCGCTGGACCACTACCCCGGGCAGCTGCTCGACGCCCTGATCAGCCTGGCCCCGGCCGACGCCGACAACCCCGAGGTGGTGCTGCTCACCCCGGGCGTCTACAACGCCGCCTACTTCGAGCACACCTACCTGGCGCAGCAGATGGGCATCGAGCTGGTGGAGGGGCGGGATCTGTTCGTCGGCGAGGACGACTGCGTCTACATGCGCACCATCTACGGCCCGGTGCGCGTGCACGTGATCTACCGGCGCATCGATGACGACTTCCTCGACCCGGAGGTCTTCCGCCCGGACTCGGCCCTGGGGGTGCGCGGGCTCATGCGGGCCTGGCGGGCAGGGCGGGTGGCCATTGCCAATGCCCCGGGGGCCGGCGTGGCGGATAACAAGGCGGTCTACTCCTTCGTGCCGGAGCTGATCCGCTACTACCTGGACGAGGCGCCGCTGCTGGCCAATGTCCCCACCTGGCGCTGCCTGTTCGAAGACGAGCGGGCCTATGTGCTCGACCATCTGGACGAGTTGGTGGTCAAGCCGGCCAACGAGTCCGGCGGCTATGGCATGCTCATCGGCCCCCACGCCGATCCCGCCACGCGCAGCGCCTTTGCCGAGCAGATCTGCCGCGATCCGGCCAACTTCATCGCGCAGCCGACGCTCAGCCTGTCCACGGTGCCCACGTTCAACGGCGAACACCTGGAGCCGCGCCACGTCGACCTGCGCCCCTTCGTTCTCCAGGCGGCGCGGCAGCACGTGACCACCGGCGGACTCAGCCGTGTCTCCAACGCCCGCGACTCGCTGGTGGTCAACTCTTCTCAGGGCGGCAGCAGCAAGGACACCTGGGTGGTCGATGTGAGGTCCGACGAGCAGGAGGGCGGCTGATGCTTTCGCGCCTGGCCGAACACGTCTACTGGATGGCCCGCTACCTGGAACGCGCCGAGAACACCGCGCGGCTGATCAGTACGGGCACCCATCTGGCGCTGGATCAGCCCCACGCGGTGCGCATCGACTGGCGGGCGCTGATCGAGGTCCTTGGCGGGCCCGAGGCCGCCGCGCACTGCGACCCGAACCTCACCCCGGAGCGGGCCGCCATGGTGCAGCTCATCCCGGCCTCGGAGCACCCGAGCTCCATCCACGCGGCCATCGCCCGGGTGCGCGAAAACGCCCGCACCGTGCGCGATCTGCTCCCCGACGAGCTGCGCGAGCGCATCAACCAGCTCTATTTCCACACCCACCGTGGCGCCGGTACGGCGGTGGAGCGGGCCCACCGCTTCGACTACCTGCGCGGGGTGATCGAGTACGCCCAGGGGATCAGCGGGGTGATCGAGGGTACGCTCTCCCGCGGGCCGACTTACCAGTTCCTGATGCTCGGCCGGCATCTGGAGCGGGCCGACATGACCACCCGCACCATCGACGTGCGGGCGGCGACGCTGCCGCGGGACGAGGACGACCACCCGCCGACCTGGGACGACGCGGTGTGGATGAACATGCTCCGCTACCTGGGCGGCTACAGCCAGTTCCGGCAGCAGCGCGGCCCGGGGATCCAGGGGCCGGCGGTGGTCGACTTCCTGCTGCGCGATGACCGTTTCCCGCGCTCGGTGCGCTTCTGCACCCAGCGCATGGAGCGGGCGCTGGAAGAACTCCCGCACCCCGAGGCCCCGTGCCGGCTGCTCGCCGCCGCTGAGCGCCGCGCCACCGCCCCGGTGGAAGTCCCGCTGGATGCCGGGGCGCTGCACCGGCGTCTGGACGCCCTGCAGGTTGATCTGAGCCAGGTCCATGACAGCCTGGGTGAGACCTACTTCTCGGACGGCTGAGCCATGCGCCTCTTCCACTGCGCCTGCGGCAACCGGCTGCACTTCGGCAATACCCGCTGCCTGAGCTGCGAGCGGGCGCTGGGGTTCGATCCGCGGCGCCGCGCCGTGGTTGCCCTGGATGCCGGCGCCGACGGGTTGTGGCGGGCCGCCGGCGGCGGGCGGCAGCGCTACCGCAACTGCGCCAACGTGGCCGCTGCCAGCTGCGACTGGCTGGTGCCCGCGGAAAGCGGCGACGCCCTGTGCCTGGCCTGCCGCCTGACGGATACCATCCCCGACCTGGATAACGAACTCAATCGCATCTACTGGGGGCGGCTGGAGGCGGCCAAGCGCTACCTGATCACGGATCTGCTGCGCCTGGGCCTGCCTCTGGCCGATCGCTGGCAGGATCCGCAGCGCGGCCTGGTCTTTCAGTTCCTGGCCGATGCCGACACCCCCGAGGGGCCGCAGCAGATCATAACCGGCCACGCCGGGGGGCGGATCACCATCAACGTCGCCGAGGCCGACGAGATCCACCGCGAGCGTACGCGCATCGCCCTCGGCGAGGCCTACCGTACGCTGCTCGGGCACATGCGCCACGAGATCGGCCACTACTACTGGATGCGGCTGATCGAGGGCTCGCCGTGGCAGGAGCGCTTCCGCGAGCTATTCGGCGACGAGCGTGAGCCCTACGAGCAAGCGCTGCAGCGCTACTACCAGCATGGCCCCCAGGGGCCGGATTGGGCCGTGCGGCACATCAGTGCCTACGCCGCCTCGCACCCCTGGGAGGACTGGGCCGAGAGCTGGGCCCACTTCCTGCACATCACCGACGCCCTGGAGACCGCCGGGGTCTATCAGCTCACCGGCCTGCCGCAGCCGGGCGAGGACATCGAGCGGCTGCTGGAGCGCTGGCACGAACTCAGCGAGGCGCTCAACGCCCTGGCGCGCAGCCTGGGGCAGCGCGACCCCTATCCCTTCAAGGTCACCGCGCCGGTGGCCGAGAAGCTGCGCTTCATTCAGCAGGTGGTGGAGTCGGCCGGGTCCAGCGGCGGTGCGGGGAGCTGATCGAACAGCTGCTGCAGGCCGTCGCGCCAGGCCTCGCGCAGTCCCGCGAAGTAGGGGTCGTCTGGCTGGAAGGCGCGGTAGTGGCCGGGTTCGAGGCTGTCCCGACGGTAGGTGAGCAGCTCCACGGGCGGGCCCACGGAGAGATTGCTGCGCATGGTCGAATCGATGGAGATCAGCGCACAGGTTGCCGCCCGGTCCAGTTCCAGCCGTTCGGAGACGATGCGGTCGAGGATCGGCTTGCCGTACTTGGTCTCGCCGATCTGCAGGAACGGGTGCAGCGGTGAGGCGGTGATGAAGTTGCCCTGGGGATAGACCATGTAGATCCCCGGCGCCTGCCCCTGGATCTGGCCGCCGATCAGAAAGGTTGCCTCCACGGCCAGGCCGGTCTGCTGGCCCGACTGCTCCACGGTGCGCCGCTGCAGCTCGACGCTGACCTCGCCGAGGTACTCGGCGGCGTCCTCGAGCGTGGCCGCGGTGGCCAGCGAGGGCTCAGCGCCGGATTGCCAGTCGCGATTCAGCCGCCGGACCACCGCCTGGGTGGTGGCCAGGTTGCCGGCGGAGAGCACGACAAGATTGCGCTCGCCCGGCCGGGCGTACGCGAACATCTTGCTGTAGGTGCTGACCTGGTCGACGCCGGCGTGGGTGCGGCTGTCCGATGCGAAGACCAGGCCCTCATCCACCGCGATGGCGAGGCAGTAGGTCATACCCTACGGACCGTAGCAGCGGGGGCGGCGGACCACAACGCGTCCGGTGTAGGTCGATTCATCCGGCCGCGCCGCGCCCGCATTGCCGGGTGGGGCGCGGTTGTCCGAGCGAGCGATCATCACTCGTCCAGCTCCAGGAAGAAGACACCGTCTACGGCCCAGTCGTTGTTATCGGCCTCGAAGTCGAAAGCGCCGAGCAGCTCGATGATGTCGTCGGCCTCCGAGAGCATGGCGGCGAGGTCGCCGGTGAAATCGTCCGCCCGCTCTTCCAAGATAAAGATACCTCCTTCAACTTCGATGCCCTCGGCCAGCTCACCGAGTTTGGTCTCGGTTGGATCGGTTTCCCAGAGCCGCAATTCGTCGTCGGAGGGAACCGATTGCTGGATTTGAAAACGCTCCAGCGTGACGCTCTGATCCTCCGAGATGATGACCGAGGCGTCGGTCAATGCCCCGTTTTGAAGCATGGCGCCGCCGAGCCAGTTGCCCTCTTCGGCTGGGCTGCGTCTCAGGCGCAGCTCTTGGTCGACTTCATGGACGTAGGCGTCCCCCTGAATCCAAAAACCGCCGATCCCGTTGCTGTCAATCTCGCTCCAGTTTCCCCACTGGCCGGTCTGCGGGCGGTACTCCTCGTGCTTATCCGCGTCAAATTCCCAGTCGCCGTCCTCGGCCATTTCCTCCTGCTCTTCAAGCGTCGGGGTGCGGTAGAAGAGCGGGTCGTCGGCCGCCTCGGCATCGCCCTGTATGAAGACGAAGGATGAACCAGGATCGGGGACCACGCCATCATCCCGCGGATCGATATCCACAAGTTGGTCATGTTCTGAAACCGGGGGTTCGTCGGCATCCGGGGAGGTTTGCTCCTGATCCGAGATGGTCTGCTCGTACTCCTGCTCCTGACGGGCTGACGCCGTATCCGCGTCTATGCCGCTGAGCGCATCACGGTCCGTTTCGGTCGTGGTGGATAGATCCTCGCTGGACGTCTCGGAGATGTCTTCCGACTCGTCTTCTGCCGCGGCCAGCGCGCCGCCGTCCTCGGTCGGCTCGGTGTCCTCATCGCCGGGTGGCGCGGCGGCCGCCTCGTCCTCCGTTTCCTCGGCGTCGTCTGCAGGGGCTTCAGCGGGCTCATCCAGGGCGTCCAGCTCGGCGGGGCGCTCGCTCAAGGCCTCCGGGGGCAGGTCGGGGTCGGTGACTCGGAAGTAGTCGCCGGGGGCGTCGTCGCCGGTGTTGACCCGGGAGCGTTCATCGCCGCGGTTTTCGGCAAAGCCCCGGCCGCGGGGCGTGCCGCCGGCGGTGCCGCCGTCGCCGTGGGCGAGTTCGAAGATGGTTCCGCGGATGCCGATGGTCGCCACCTCGGTCTCGATGGTGTAGTCGCCTTCGCCACTGATCTGACCGGTGATGGCCCGCAGTCCGCCCTCGATCAGGCTCTTGCGGCTTTCGCCGGTGCCGCTCTTCTCGTCGAACGCATAGGCCTCGATGTGCAGCTCGGTGTTTTCGGTCAGGCTTAGGGTCTGGCCGTCCTCAAGGCGCATCTGCAGTCGGGAGCGCTCGTCGGTCCGCAGCCGGTCGCCGGCGCGGATTTCGTCGCGGCGTCCGACGGATTGTTCTTCGCCGTCGCGGATCAGCACCGGGTCGCCGCGGTTGGCGAGGACGATGCCGATGCGCTCTTCGGCCCCAACCGCCAGCGGTGCAAGCGTCGCGGTCCCGCTGAGGAGTGCGGCGAGAGCCCAGGCAGGAGCGGGGCGGTGCGGCTTAGTAGTCATAGCGCACTCCGGCGAAGATCTCGCGCTGGGTGAACTCGAACAGATCGATGTTCGACTGCTTCTCGCGCACGGCGCCCTCGGTGAAGGCGGTGAACCCGGAGTCCCCCAGGGGGTGGGCCAGTGCGCCCCGCAGTTCGTAAGTGGTGGCGCGTTCGGCGCCGTTGTCCTCGTCGGGGAAGGCCGCCAGGGTGGAGCGGGCCTCCCGGGCGCGCTCGTGGGAGGCGGTGGCTGTCACGCTGGCCGTGGTGTCCTCGAAGAAGGCCCGCTGGAGGCCCAGAAAGCCGCCGGCACGGGCCTTGGTGAACTCGTCCTCGTCGGCGGCATCGTACGAAGCGGCGACTCCGGCGTAGAACAGCAGTGCGCTCTGCGGATCGAGCACGTGCAGCGAGGTGGCCGAGGCGCCCAGGGTGAGCGCATCGCGGTCGTCGTTGTCGTAGTCGGCGTAGGCCAGCTGCCCCTGCACCCGCAGCTGCCGGGTCGGCCCCCGGGGCAGGACGGCCTCGGGGGCGAAGGCGAGTCGAGTGCGGAACGAGTCGCCATCGAGCCTCGTGTGGCGCAGTTCCAGTGGCACCCGATAGGAGCGGCCCTCGGAACCCTCGAACGCCAGTCCACCGCGCAATCGTGCCTCGGTCTGGTCGGCGGCGCTGACGCCGCTGTGGTGGCGGTGTTCGATCTCGCCCAGGTATTGGTAGCTGCTGGTGCGGGTCCGCGGCCGGCGGTGCTCGACCCGGGCCCGGGTGTCGAGGAAGGTGTCGGACTCGCGCTCGAAGTCGACCGGGAAGAAGCCGAGAAAGAGGAACTCGTCGTCGGCGGAGTAGAGTGGATTGGAGTCGTAGCCGGCCGCGATCGCCGCCTGCGCGCGGGTCTCCGGACGGCGCGAGGTCAGGCGGGCATCGATGGCCTCAAGAAACCGTTGAATATTCTGCGCCACCGGCTCGGGCACCTCTTCGGTCTCCAGGACCCGCTTGAATTGGCGCTGCGAGGCCGCATGGTCTTCCGCGGCGAACAGGGCGCGGGCGTACTCCAGCCGGTAGCGTGGCGCATCCGGGGCCACCATGACGGCCCGGTCGAAGTGCACCACCGCCTCGTCGATATCCCCGCTGCGCAGGTAGGCCCGCCCGGCCTCGAAGTCGTACACCGGGACTCCGGTCAGCGCTTCGTGGTCCCGGGACAGGGCGACCGCCTGCTCGTAGTCTTCCGCCTCGACGGCGAGCCGTATATCCCGGGCCACCTGGCGGGCCGGCGGCGCAGTTGCCGGAGTCGGTGGTGCGGGCGGCTCGGCATGCGGCGTCTCGGGACGCAGGGCGGGCGGGATCCGGGGCGATTGCGGCAGGGCGAGACGGTCGCCGGAGCGGATACGGGCCGGATCCGCGATGGTCGGGTTGGCCTGCCAGATCCACGGGTAGAGCAGTGGGTTGCCGAGGTGTTCGGCGGCCAGGTCCCACAGGGTATCCCCGGACTCGATTTCGATCCCCGTATCCGGGGGATCGGGCTCTGCCTGAACGAGGTTGGAACCGAACAGAAGGGAGAGGGCGCAGAGCCCGGTGCGTTTGATCATGCCCAGCCATCCCGTCGCAGCCTTGGAGGAAGGGGTTAACCTTGGCGCCCTTACGGTTAAGCTAAGCGAGCCGGACTGAAATTGGAAGAATAAAAAGTTTCAGTTTTTCGCAGGTGGTTGGGGGCTTCAATCGGCTCGTAGAGGGTGACCGGCTCCTCGCGCCCCTTGACCTGCACCCGATCGACCTCACGAAAGCGGTACACCGCCTCCAGCCCGGCGCGGGTGTGCTCGGTGACGAGTACGCCAACGCCGTATGTCTTGGTCTGCCCCTCCACCCGGGAGGCCAGGTTGACCGTATCGCCCAGGGCCGTGTACGCCCGGCGGTAGGCCGAGCCCATATCGCCGACGGCCGCCGGTCCGGAGTTCAGGCCGACGCCGATCTCGATGGCCGGCAGCCCCTCGCGGGCCAGTTCCTCGCGCAGCCGGGTCGCCTCGCGCTGCATGGCCAGCGCCGCGGCGACCGCATTGCGGCGGTGCTCCGGGTCGTCGAGCGGGGCGCCCCAGAAGGCCATGATGAGATCCCCCACGTACTTGTCGATGGTCCCGCCGTGCTCGAAGATGACCCGGGTCATGGGCGTGAAGAAGCGGTTGAGCAGTTCGCGCAGCGCCGCGGCGTCGAGTTGTTCGGAGAGCGTGGTGAAGCCGCGGATGTCGGCGAAGAGCACCGTGATCTCCCGCGTCTCGCCCGTCTGGGTATAGGAGCCCGGGGCTTCGGCCATGCGGGCGACCAACTCCGGCGGGACGTACTCGCCGAAGCGCTGGCGCAGCTGTTGACGACGCCGGTACTCGAAGAGGAACCCCCAGGAGAGGTTGCCGGCACCGATGAGCAGCACGGCAGCCAGCGGGGCGGTGGCGCCCAGGGCCAGGTCCCACTGGGCCCAGGCCCACAGGTTCGCGCCCAGGATTGCGGCCAGCAGGGCGGCGGTGACCGCCAGTGTGGCGAGCGGCCCGAGAAAGGGCAGCAGGCCGGCGGCGAGTAGCCCGGCTACCAGGGTGGCCAGCAGGTCGGCGCCCTCGACCCAGGCCGGCTCCCGGGGCAGGTCGTCGGTGAGGATGCCGGCGAGCAAGTTGGCGTGGATCTCGACGCCCGGAAAGGCTGCCTGCATCGGGGTGGCGCGCATGTCGTAGAGGCCCATGGCGCTGGTACCCACCAGGACGATGGCGCCCTCCAGGATTCCATCGTCCACATCGCCGGTCAGCAGGTCTGCGGCACTGATCGAGGGGAAGCTGCCCTGCGGACCGCGATAGGGGATCAGGGCCTGGCCCCGGGCATCCGTGGGCAGGCGGGCAGCGCCGAGCCCCACCGCCGCCACGGCGTTGTAGTCGCCGATACGGGTTGTCTCGACTCGCAGACTGTCCAGGAGCTGGTAGACCCGTGCCGTCTCCAGCGCGAGGCTCGGGTACGCCTTCTCGCCGTGGCCGAGCAGCAGTGGCGCCCGGCGCACCACACCGTCGCTGTCGGGGACAATGCTGAAGGCGCCGCCGCTTGTGGCGGCCTGTTGGAGGGCGGGGCGGTTGCCGGTGTAGGCGTCGAAGCGGTGGATGACCGTGGAGTCGCCAGTCGCCGGATCCAGCCCCGGTGCCGGATCGGGGAGCCTGCCGGTATGGCTGGTGGTCTCGTCGTGGTGCAGGAAGAAGCCGAGCACCGAGTCGCCGCGCTCCAGCTGCTCGGCCAGGCGGCGATCGCCGTCGAATCGCGGAGCGAGTTCACCGGCGCGTTCACGCAGCGCCGGGTCGTCCACCCCGCGGGCCACCTGCTCCGCCGGATTGTGCTCGGGTTCGGCAAAGACGATGTCGAAGGCGACCACCACGGCCCCGGCGGCCCAAAGCGCCTCGAGCAGCTCGGCCACGGTGCTCCGCGGCCACGGCCAGCGGCCGACGCGCCCGAGGCTGCGCTCATCGATATCGACGATGACGATCTCGACCTCGTCGTGGGCGTCCAGCCCGGTGCGCTGCGACCAGATCAGTCGTTGGTCGTAGATCAGCTGCTCGGCGGCCTCCACCGTCGCGCGCAGGGGCGGCCAGTCGCTGCGGGTGGCGGTCACCACCAGGGCCAGGAGCAGCACGCCGATCGTTAGCGGGGCGAGGCGGCTGCGCAGGGTGTGCGGCACGGCTACGGCCGGTAGCCGGGGATGGCGGCCTCGTCGACCTCGTCGATGGCCTCGGGGTGCATGAAGTGCCGGGCGTAGTCGCGGTAGACGCCCTCGCGGATGAACACGTCGAAGAGCTCCGGGTCGAAGTGGCCGTCCTGGGTCATGAAGCCCATGATGCGCACCGCCTCGCTGAGCTTTTTGCCTGGCTTGTAGGGGCGGTCGGCGGCGGTCAGGGCCTCGAAGACGTCGGCTAGCGCCATCATCCGGGCCCGTCGGCTCATCTGTGCCCCGGTGATGCCCTCGGGGTAACCGCCGCCATCCATGCGCTCGTGGTGCTGCGAGGCGATCTCCGGCACCCGCTGCAAATGGCGCGGGTAGGTTAGCTGATCGAGCATCTCGCGGCTGACGCGGACGTGGTCGCGCATCTGTTCCATCTCGGCGTCACTGAGCGTGCCGCGACGGATCTGCAGGTGTTCAATCTCCCCGGCGGTGAGCAGAGGCTGTCGATGGCCTGCGGCGTCCGTCCAGCTGTAGGCGTCGGCGATGGCCGCCACCCGCTCGCGCGCGGCGTCGTCCATGGCCTCGCCGCCGATGTTGGCACTGCGCAGGAAGGTCAGGTCGTCGTCCAGGCGCTGGCAGAGCGTCCGGTAATCGGTGTCCGCTTGGTTCGCCTCTTGGCTGCCGCCGCTCAGATGCCGGCGCAGCCGCGTGGCCTCCGCTTCCTGGCGGACGACGGCGGCTCGGGTGGCCACCTCCTCGATGGTGTCCGTCTGGCGTTCGAGCTTGGTCGCCTTGTTCACCACCGCCTCGGGGGTGGTGACCTTGCCGCAGTCGTGGAGCCAGGCGGCCAGGCGCAGCTCCTCGTGCTCCTCGGCACTGAGCCGGTAATCCGCCAATGGGCCCTGCGCGGTCCGGCAGGCGGCGTCGGCGATCATCAGCGTCAGCTGCGGGACGCGCTCGCAGTGGCGGCCGGTGGTCGGATTCTTGCGGTCGATGGCCCGCGCCAGGACTTCGGTGAACGATTCGAACAGCTGGCGCTGGGCATCGATCAGACCCTGCTTGGTCAGGGCGATGGCGGCCTGGGAGGCCAGCGATTCGGCAATGCGCGCATCGCGCGGCGAGAAGGGCACGGTCTGGCCGTCGCGCACGGCGTTGATGAGCTGCAGCACGCCGATCACGGTCTGCTCGTGGTCCCGCAGCGGTACGGTCAGGAACGACTGCGACCGGTAGCCGGTGCGTGCGTCCACCGCCCGGGTGCCGGAGAAGTCGAACCCCTGCGCGTCATAGGCGTCGTCGATGCGCACGGTTTGCCCGTGGACCGCGGCGTACGCCGCCACATTGCGGGTGTTCGGGGTGCCGTCTTCGAGGTACAGCGGCAGGGGCGAAAAGTCGATCGGGCGTCCCGATGTGCCGCCGAGGTGGAGTTCGAGGGTGTCGTTGTGGACGGTGTTGAAGTGAAGCTGCCCGTCGCGTACCCGGTAGACGGTTCCGGCGTCGGCTGAGGTGAGCGCCCGGGCACCGCTGAGGATGCGCTCGAGCAGTCGGTCGGTATCCTGTTCTGCAGACAGGGCTACACCGATTTCCAGGAGCTGCGCCAGGCGCTGCTCGGTCAGCGGCGGCTCGTACGCATCGCTCACGGCAACGCTCCGGCGCAGTCGATCCGGACGGCCCCGGTGCGCTCTATTTGATGATGCCTTTGTACTGGTAGATCAGGTAGCTGCATCCGGCACCTGCCAGAACCGAGACCACCAGCCAGTCCATCGAGATCAGCCGCGGATCGACGGCGATCGCGATGAACAGCATGTAGAGAACGGCGAAGGCCACACCGGTCAGGCCAACCAGCGCCAGCTTGCCACCGAGCGTGTCGAATTCCATCGTCCCTCCTGAGCATTCTGTCGGACTCTCCCTGTGGGAAAGGTACGCGCGCAGGCTCCTGAACACAATGGTCCGCGGTGTCGTGCCGGGCGGTGTCCGGCTTGACCCGCGGGGGCCTCAGCGGGAGGATACGCCGCAAATCAGCGAAAGGGAGAAGCCCGCATGAGCGACACCGGTGTCAAGACCGACGAAAAGAAACAGCACTTCGACGATATCTACATCGCCGACTCCCCGGTTCCTTTCAAGGAACAGATCCTCGACGCCCTCGATTACGTCTCCGATAACTTCAATCGCCAGACCTTCGATCGCCTGATCCTGCCCTGGGTCGAGAAGCAGACCGCCGGTGGCCAGCCGGTGAACTTCGTGGACCTGTGCGCCTGCTTCGGCAACACCACCATGGCCACCCTGTACGGCATGGACTTCGAGGCCATCCGCCACAACTGGCGCGATCGCGACGCCGCGCTGAACATCGAGGCCGAGCGCCGCTTCCCCGCCCGGGTGACCGGTATCGATATCTCCGGCAGTGCGCTCGCCTACGGCAAGCAGGCGGGGATCTACGACGAGACCATCGAGGCCGACCTCAACGCCCCGCCGGCCGAGACGCAGCAGGCCGTGGAGCGCACCATGGCCGAGGCCGACGTGGTCATCTCCACCGCCGCGCTGGTCTACCTGGAGCCGGAGGCCATCGAGAAGATCCTCGACGCCTTTGCCAGCAAGCAGGGGGAGGGGTATATGCTGGTCAACTTCCTCAACCCCTTCGCATTGGAGAAGGCCGACGCCACCAAACGCATGCTCCTGGAGCGCTTCGAGTTCGTCGGCAGCATGGCCTCGCGCCACCGGCGCATGTCGCAGCTCGAGCAGGAGAACTATCCTGGCGAGGAGTGGTCGCTGCTGGAGATCTGGGTCCTGCGCCGCAAAGGCTGAGTGACCTTCGGGTCGTCCCGGGCGGCGACCCGAAACCACCGGAGGGGCGATGGAGCTGCGCGCGCTGGGCACGAGTGGCGGAATCGGCCAGGGGCTGCGCACCACCGCCTTTCTGGTGGACGGCTGGCTGCTCGTCGACGCCGGCAGCGGCGTCGGCGACCTGACCGCCGCAGAGCTCGGCGGCATCCGCGATGTGCTGCTGACCCACGCCCATCTGGATCACACCGCCTACCTGGGGCTGATGGCCGACGCCCGTATCGGTGACGGCAGTCCACCCATCCGCGTCCACGCCCCGGCGCCGACACTCGACGTATTGCGCGAGCACCTGTTCAACGGCGTCCTGTGGCCGGATTTCACCGCCATCCCCACCCCGCAGGAGCCGGTGCTTGTCTTCGAGCCGCTGCCCTCCGCTCAGGCTTTGATCCTCGGTGCGTTCCACATCACGCCGCTGCCGGCGCGGCACAGCGTCCCGGCTGTGGGCTATCGCATCGACGATGGCAGCGGCAGCCTTGTCTTCAGCGGCGATACCGGTGCCTCGCCGGCGCTGCGTGAGCGGCTTGAAGAGCTGGGGATGCCGGATGCCCTGATCATCGAGTGCGCCTTCCCCGACGCCCTGGCGTCCCTGGCCCGCCAGGTCGGCCACTACACCCCGGCGCAGCTCGTTGAAGAACTGCGGCATTGGCCCGCAGGCGTGCGGGTGTGGGTCACGCACCTCAAACCCGGTGCGGCGGCGCGTATCGAGCAGGAGCTGCGCGAGCAGGCCGCTGCCGCCGGGGTGCACTGCGAACTGCTGCGTGGCGGCGACGTCCTGCAGATCGGCCGCTGAGGCAGGCGTTGAATCGCCGCGGACGAGCGGTTAGGTTCCGTACTCACCCCGCCGCGTGGGCCGGTTCCCGGATGCGAGCAAGCGACAACCCGCAATCACGCCCGAGCCGGGCTCGGGCAGCCAGCGCATGGGCGCTGCTCCTCGTCCTCGGGGTGGCGCCGGCCGCCGCCGAGGAGCAACGAGTGCACAGCTACGTGCAGCTGGCCTTTGCCCAGGTCGTCTTCGACGGCTCGCTGAGCGTCCGCCCGGAGGGGGATCCGGACGCTGAGGCCATCGACTACCGCCGGGCCATCGGCGGCCACCTGCGCGCCTCCTGGCAGTCCGCCACGGGCGGTTTTCTTTACTTCGACTATCTGGGCACGGATGCCTGCGTCGGCGACTGCCTGGGGGGCGGGGACGCCGAAGACACCCGCGCCGCCCTGGAGCACTACGCCTTCGGCCTGGGCTGGCATCGGAGCGACGTGGTGGCCGGGACGGACGTGTACGCCACGGCCGCCCGCGAGCGGCGCAACGTCGAGAAGTGTGAGGAAGACGACGACGACGCCTGCCGGGAGGACCGCCGGGCCGGTGCCACCGTGGGGTTGGGTGTGCAGCGACCGTTGTCCGAGCGCTGGAGCGTGGACGCCCACTACGCCTACTACCTGGGCATGGACGACCCGGACGATCCCGAGGAGCGTCTGCTGCGCATCGGCAATGGTCGCCTGACCCTGAGCGCCCGTGTCGAGCTGGTGGAGGGACTCTTTGACGGCGTCTTCGAGTACGAGGAGTCGCGCAATCGCGGCGGGCGTGTCGGCGTCCGCCTGCGCTTCTAGGCGCTGCCGGGGCGGCGCAGGCTCAGTTGCCCGGTTGGGCTGCGGCGACGCTGCAGCAGACGCCGTGCGGCCAGTAGTCCAGCCACCAGACCCGCCGCCGCGCTGGCCACGGTGCCCGGGGTGCCGGCGCCGAGTCCGGCGTCGGCGAGCAGGGCGCCGCCGAGCAGGCCGGCCAGCGGCAGCAGGTAAACGGCCAGGGCGCCGCCGAGCAGGGCGCCGGTAGGCACCGAGACCACCACCGCCTCGCCGGCGTGGGCGCCGATGGCGTTGCGCACCCACACGCCCCGCGCCCCGCGGTGGCGGTCCAGCAGCTGCGCGCCGCAGGCCCCGCGCGCCTTGCAGGCGCCACAGGCCGCCGGCCGGTCGGCGTGGACCCGGGCCTGATCGCCGCGGGTCTCGATGACCACCGCCTCGCGCTCCAGGCAGCCGCTCATGAATCCGCCTCTTCGCCGGCCAGGGCCTCCGGGTCGGCGGTGATCGGCCGGTAGACCTCCACGCGGTCGCCGTTCTCGAGAACCCGATCAGCCTTGACCGGCTTGGCGAAGACGCCGAGCTTGAGCGCGCTCAGCTCCAGGTGCGGGAAGCGCTGCTGCAGGCCGCTCTGTGCCACGGCCTGCGCGGCGGTGGTCCCCGCCGGCACCTGCAGGCAGCGCCAGAAGTGCTCACTGCCCTCGACGTAGGCCACCGAGACCTGCAGGGGGTCGTTCTGCGCCTCGTGCTCGCTCATGTCGTCTGTGCCTCCCGGCGTCGATCCAGCAGCCGCTTGCCGGCCATCAGAAATCCTAACGCGATAAAGCCCCCCGGCGGCAGCACCATGAGCAGGAAGCCGGGGTAATCAGGGAAGACGGTGATCTCCAGGAAAGCGAAGGCATCCCCGAGCATCAGCCCGGCCTGGTCGAACAGGGTGCCGGCGCCGAGCAGCTCGCGCACGCCGCCGAGAACGACCAGGATGGCGGTGAAGCCCAGGCCCATCATCAGTCCGTCAAAGGCGGCCTCGGCGGGCGGATGGCGCGAGGCGAAGACTTCGGCCCGGGCCAGGATGGCGCAGTTGGTCACGATCAGCGGGATGAACAGCCCCAGCGCCTGGTAGAGGGGGTTGAGGTGGGCCTCCATGAACAGATCCACCACGGTGACCAGGGTGGCGATGAGCAGGATAAACACCGGGATGCGCACCGGGTCGGTGATCAGCCCGCGCAGGGTGGAGACCAGCACCGCTGCGAGCACCATCACGAACAGCGTGGCCAGACCCAACCCCAGACCGTTGGTGGCGGTAGAGGTCACCGCCAGCAGCGGGCAGAGGGCCAGCAGCTGAGCGAAGACCACGTTGTTGTCCCAAAGCCCCTCACGGGCGATGCGCCGCCAGCGGCCCTCGGGGGCGGGTGCTTCCCGGTCGGCGAGTCCGGCATCGGTGTCAGCCATCGTCGGTCTCCTCGGTTGCGCCATCGGCGGTCCGCTGGCGGCCGGCGCGGGGGTCGAGCAGCCGGTCCTGGTGGGCCTCGAAGGCGTGCAGGGCGGCGTGGACGGCCTCGACCACCGCCCGCGGGGTGATGGTCGCACCCGTGAACTGGTCGAACTCGCCGCCGTCCTTCTCCACGGCCCAAGCCTCTTCGGGGGGATCGCCGAGGGAGCGCCCCTCGAAGGCGTCGATCCAGTCGGAGCGTTCGGCCTCGATGTCGTCGCCGAGCCCCGGGGTCTCCCGGTGCTCGGTGACGCGTGCGGCCAGGATTTCGCCGTCGCGGTCGATGCCGACGATCACCCGGATGGTGCCGCCGTAGCCCTGGGCCTGACTCTCCAGCGCCACCGCCGTTACTGCATCGCCCTCCACGTGCTGCCAGCCGGTGTGTCGGCGGCCGTCGTGCTCGACGGTGACGGTGCGCTCCAGCGGGGCGTCGGCGGCGCTGTGTACCGGCGTGACCTGGGCGATGCGCTCGCCGAGCTGGCGCTCGCGGGCCGCCTCGATCGGCTCGCGGGTCTGCAGGTCGGCAATGACCAGCGCGGCGCTGCTGAGCAGGGCCACCATGCCGAGCAGGGTGACGTGGTAGGCGGTGCGCTGCTGGTAGCTGGGGCGCTCCGGCGTGCTCATGGGCCCTCCCGGTCCGTGCTCAGCGGCGCGCCCAGCCGGGTCCGGCCGTAGACCCGGGGGCGGATCCAGTGGTCGATCAGCGGGGTGAAGGTGTTCATCAGCAGCACCGCGAAGGCGGTGGCCTCCGGGTAGCCGCCGTAGGTGCGCACCACCCAGACGATCAGCGCACAGCCGGCGGCGAAGACCGCACGGCCGAGGGTGGTGGCCGGCGAGGTGGTCGGGTCGGTGGCGATGAAAAAGGCCGCCAGCAGGGTCGAACCGGCCAGGATATGGACGCCGGCATCGGCGTAGCGATCCGGGTCCAGCAGGTGGAAGCCGCTGGCGAGCAGCGCCAGGGTGGCGAGCATGACCACCGGGATCTCCCAGGCGATCACCCGCCGGTAGATCAGGTAGAGCCCGCCCAGGGCGAGCAGCAGTGCCGAGCCCTCCGCCAGGCTGCCCGGCGCGTAGCCGAGCAGGGCCAGCGCCGGCTGGTAGGCTTCGGGCAGGGCGGTTTCGATGCTCTGCCCCTCGGTGACGGCGGTGCGCGCCGTGTCGAGGGTGGTGGCGCCGGTCACTGCGTCCCAGTCAGCAGCGCCGGCGAAGGTGATCCCGAGCGATTCCAGGAAGCCGGGGGCGGTTGCCGAGCCCAGGGGGGCCGGCTCCACCCAGCGGGTCATTTCCACCGGGAAGGCGATGAGCAGGGCGACGCGGGCGACCATGGCGGGATTGAAGAGGTTCTGCCCGGTGCCGCCGAAGACCCCCTTGCCCAGGATTACCGCCAGCAGTCCGCCGATCACACCGATCCACCACGGCGCCCAGGGCGGTAGGCTCATGGCCAGGATCCAACCGGCGACCAGCGCGGAGCTGTCACCCACGCCGCTGCGTACCGGGCGCCCGGCCGCGCGCAGGCAGGCGGCCTCGGCGGCCACCACGGTGACCAGGGTGATCAGCAGCAGATTGAGGGCCGGCCAGCCGTAGAGCCACACGCCGAAGGCGGTGGCGGGTGCTGCGGCGAGCAGCACCTGGCGCATCAGGGTGGGCAGGTTCAGCGGGGCCCGGGTGTGGGGGCCGGCAACCAGCTCGCTCACGTCTGAGTCTCCTTCTCCTCGTTTTGCGGCTGCTCCTGGGCTGGACTTTCCGAATCGCCGCCGGCGGCCTTCTGCTGCGCCCGCTGGCGGCGGCGGGCCGCGGCGGCGGCCTTCTTGCGTTCCTGCTCGCGTCGCTGGCGCTCCGCCCGCTGCTCGGCCATGCGCCGCTGCAGTTCGCTGCGCTCCTTGGCGGCGGCTTGCTCGGCGCGCTGACCCCGGGCGTGGTGGAAGAGCTGGACCAGCGGCCGCGCCGAGGGACAGACGTAGGCGCAGGAACCGCAGGTCAGGCAGTCCATCAGGCCGCTGGCCGCGGCGCCGTCGACGTCGCCGGCGGCGGCGCGGTTGGCGATCTCGAAGGGCATCAGCCCCATCGGGCAGGCATCGACACAGCGCCCGCAACGGATGCAGGGGCGCCCTTCGGCCTCGCGGATCTCCGCGGCGGTCAGGGCGATGACGCCGTTGGTGCCCTTGGCCACGCCGGCCTCCAGCGGGGCCACCTGGCCCATCATCGGACCGCCGGCGAGCACCCGGGCCGGGTCCTCGCGCAGCCCGCCGGCCGCCTCGAGCAGGGCCTGCAGCGGCAGACCCAGGGGCACCTCGAAGTTCGTCGGCTCGGCCACGGCGCCGCCGCCGACGGTGACCGGACGGCTGATCAGCGGCCGGCCGTGGCGGGCGGCGCGGTGAACGGCGTAGGCGGTGCCGACGTTGTGCACCACCACGCCGATATCCGCCGCCCGCGCCCCGGCGGGTACCTCGCGGCCGGTCAGCGTGTAGATCAGGTGTTTTTCCGAGCCCTGGGGCCAGAGGCTCGGCACCGGCACCACGTCGGGTCCGCCCAGGGCGTCGGTGGCGCGGCGCAGGGCGTGGATGGCCTCCGGCTTGTTGTCCTCGACCCCGATGGCGGTGCGCTCGGCTCCCAGGGCGCGGGCCATCAGCTGGGCGCCGTCGATGATCCCGGCGGCGCGCTCGCGCATCAGGCGGTCGTCGCAGGTCAGGTACGGCTCGCACTCACCGCCGTTGAGGATCAGGGTGGCCACCGGCTGCCCGGCGCCGAGCTTGACCGCCGCCGGGAAGGCGGCGCCCCCCATGCCGACGATGCCCGCCTCGGCCACCCGGGTGGCGATGGCCGTAGGGTCGAGCTGCCCGGCCGGCGCGGTCATCGGGTCCGGCAGCTGCGGCGCCCAGCGCTCCTCGCCGTCGGGTTCGATGATCACGGTGGGGACGGTCAGCCCCGAGGGGTGCGGCGCCGGATGGCGGTCAATGGCCACCACCCGGCCCGAGGTGGGGGCGTGGACGGCGGCCGAGAGGCCGGCTTCCGGCGTGCCGATGCACTGCCCCTTGGCGACGTCCTGGCCCGGTGCGACCGCCGGCAGGGCGGGCGCGCCGATGTGCTGGGCCAGCGAGACGTAGAGCCGCTGCCCGGCCCGCAGGGGTTCCAGCGGGGCCTCTGCGGTGGATTGCTTGCGCGACTCGGTGCGTACGCCGCCGCGGATGATCTTTGGTTTGCTAAGCAGCACGGTCGCAGGCCTCCGTCGGTCGCGGCCAGCGCCAATTGGCCAGGGTGACCGGCTCCGGGACCATCTCCAGCGCGCCGGTGGCGCAGACGTCGATGCACGCCGTGCAGCCGGAACACGCCTCGGGCAATACCCCGTGGATCTGCTTGGGTGCGCCGATGACCGCATCGGTGGGGCAGGCCTTGATGCACTTCAGGCAGCCGGTGCACAGGTCCTCGCGGGTGACCCGCGCCACCCGGCGGACGCCGTCGTCGCCGTCTTCCAGGACCAGCGGCTGCCCGGTGATCCGGGCAATCTCCTCGGCCACGGCGCGACCGCCGGGCGGGCAGAAGTTCACCGGCAGCTCGCCGGCGGCCACGGCCCGGGCGCCGACGCTGCAGCCGGGCAGGCCGCACTGGCCGCAGTTGGTACCGGGCAGGACGCGCTCCACCTCCTCGGCGGTCTCGTCCGGCGGCGGCTTTAGATACTGCGCGGCCACGGCCAGCAGGAACCCGATCACCAGCGCCATCCCGGTCAGAACCAGCATCGCTGCATACATCGCCTCACCCTCCTTCGGGCAGTCCGGTCAGTCCCATGAACGCCAGCGACAGCAGCCCGGCGACCACGAAGCCGATGGGGGCACCGGCAAAGGCGGCCGGCACCGCCGCCGTGGCCAGCCGCTCGCGCAGGCCGGCGAACAGGACCAGAACCAGCGTGAAACCGAGCGCCGCTCCGACGCCGAAGACCAGGCTCTCGGCGAAGGTGTGCGCTTCCTGGATGTTGAGCAGGGCCACGCCGAGCACG
>NZ_JAJNRD010000027.1:0-32157 GCF_022228055.1 Halorhodospira sp. 9621 | reverse complement strand
CCCTGAACCCCCGAGGCCCATGGTCCAATCCGCCCTAGCCGACATCGACGACGTCACCACCCTGGAGCCGGCCGCCTGGCTGCACCGCCTGCCGGTGTCGCTCAGCGACGCCGACCGCGAGCTGCTCGAGGGCGCCTGGGCGCGTGCGCGGGCCGGTTACGGGGAGCGGATGCGCGATTCCGGCGAGCCGTATTTCGCCCACGCTGTCTACACCGCGACCATCCTTGCCGAGCTGGGCCTGGACGCCGCGACCCTGGCGGCGGCGCTGATCCACGATCTGCCCGAGTTGCAGGAGGGCGCCATCGCCGGGCTGGGCAAGCATCTGGGTCCCGACATCGCCGAACTCGCCCAAGGGGTGTGCCGCATGCACGGCATCGGCCGGTTCCGTGACTCCGCCGAGCTTGAGTCGGCCATTCAGGGCGAGCGGGTTGAGGGATTGCGCAAGATGCTGCTGGCCATGGCCCGGGATGTCCGGGTGGTCTTCATCGCTCTGGCCGAGCGGCTGCACGACCTGCGCAGTTGCCGCGGGCTCGGCGAGGAGGAGCGCAGCCGCCTGGCCCGCGAGACGCGGGATATCTATGCGCCCCTGGCGAATCGGCTGGGTATCTGGCAGCTCAAGTGGGAGCTGGAGGATCTGGCGTTCCGTTATCTGGAGCCGGAGGCCTACATGGAGCTCGCCAAGCGCCTGGCCGAGCGCCGGCGCGATCGCGAGGCCTACATCGAGCAGGTTTGCAGCCAGCTGCAGGCGGCCATGGACGAGGCGGGCCTCGATGCCGAGGTCTACGGTCGCCCCAAGCATATCTACAGCATCTATCGGAAGATGCAGCGCAAGGGGCTGCGCTTCGACGACCTCTACGACCTGCGCGCCGTGCGTATCCTCGTCGACGATGAGCGCGCCTGCTACGCCGCCCTGGGGATCGTCCACGGCCTGTGGATGCCGATCCCGCGGGAGTTCGACGATTACATCGCAACCCCCAAAGAGAACAACTACCGCTCGCTGCACACCGCGGTGGCCGGCCCCGAGGGCAAGGCGGTGGAGGTGCAGATCCGTACCCACGAGATGCACGCCGAGGCGGAGCTGGGGATCGCCGCCCACTGGCGCTACAAGGAGGGCGGCAGGCAGGACGCGGAGTTTGAACAGAAGATCGCGTGGCTGCGCCAGATCCTCGAGTGGGGGCGCGAGGACGACGACGAGGGGGATTTCGTTGATCGTGTCCGTGCCGAGGTCTTCGCTGATCGGGTCTATGCCCTCACCCCGGGGGGAGACGTGATCGACCTGCCGCGGGGGGCGACGGCGCTGGATTTTGCCTACCACATCCATACTGGCCTGGGCCACCGTTGTCGCGGGGCGAAGATCAACAACCGGATCGCGCCGCTGACCCGCCCCCTGGAGAACGGCGATCGGGTTGAGATCCTCACCAGTCGCGAGGAGCGGCCAAGCCGCGACTGGATCAACCCGGAGCTGGGGTATCTCTACACCAATCGAGCGCGCACCAAGGTACGCACCTGGTTTCGGCAGCGCGATCACGACAAGAACGTGGCGGCAGGGCGCCAGGCGCTGGACAAGGAGTTGCGCCGTCTCGGGCTGGAGGAGGTGAGCACCGACGAGGTGGTCCGGCGTAGCCGCTACGCCCGGGCGGAGCTGTTCCTCTCGGCCCTAGGCCGGGGCGAAGTGACCTCTGGGCAGATCGCGGCCCTGCTGCGCGACCGGCTGCTGCCGCAGCAGCCGGAGCCCCCGGCGGCGCCCGAGCGGGCCCGCCGCCCCGAGAAACCGGGCGGTGACGATGACGTCACCGTGGAGGGCGTGGGCAACCTGCTGACCCGTATGGCCCGCTGCTGTGCCCCGGCACCCGGGGACCCGATCATCGGGTTCATCACCCGGGGCTCGGGGGTGACGATCCACCGTCAGGACTGCCGCAATGTGGAGCAGCTGCGGGAACGGGAGCCGGAACGTCTGCTCGACGTCAACTGGCGGACGGCTCCGGCCGGGCGCTATCCGGTGCGCATCCACGTCCGTACCGGGGTGCTTGACGGGCCACTGAGCGAGATCACCCGCCTGTGCGGCCACGAGGGGGTGCGCCTGGACGGCGTGCAGACCCACGCCGAGCCGGCGGACGCCTACCGCATCGATATCGATGTGCAGGTCAGCGACGTCCAGCAGCTCTCCCGGCTGATGGCCAAGCTCTCGGCCAGTGAGCGGGTGGAGCGCGTGTGGCGCGGCACATGAGAGAGCGCTAATATACCCTGGCTATCGACGGTCCCTGCCAGGAGTCACCATGCGTCCCGCTTACCAGATCCTCTTCGCCGCCCTGCTGATTGCCGGGGTGGCCTCCGGTGGTTATTGGCTGACGCGTGGCGAGCCGTCGCCCGCGGGTGGCCCCCCGGCGGGGCGCGAGGCGGTGGTCGAGACCGCCGGTGCAGAGCGGGCGACGATCCGCGATACCTTCCGGGCGACCGGAACCACCCGCGCCCGGGAGGCTGTCGATGTCGTCACCGAGGCGGCCGGACGGGTCACGGCCATCGGTTTCCAGGAGGGGGCTGCGGTGGGGGCCGGACAGACCCTGCTGGAGCTGGATGCCGAGCGGGAGCAAGCGGTGCTGGAGGAGGCCCAGGCCCACTTGGAGGACCTGCAGGCGCAGCTGCGTCGAACGCGCTCCCTGCGCGAGACCGGAGACGCCACCGAGCAGGATCTGGATACCCTGGTGGCCGGTGTCGCCGTGGCCGGCGCCCAGGTCCGGGTGGCCGAGGCCCAGCTGCGTGAGCGCCGCATCAGGGCTCCGTTTAAGGGGGTAACCGGGATGCGCGAGGTCAGCCTCGGTGCTTACGTGGACCCGCAGACCGTCATCACCACCCTCGATGATACTACCACCCTGCGTGTCGGTTTCTCGGTCCCGGAGCGGCTGCTCGGGCAGCTCGAGCCCGGGCTGCCGGTGACGGCCACCAGCGCTGGGTTCGCCGATCGCACCTTCTCCGGGGAGCTGCGCCGGATCGACAGTCGTGTCGACCCGATCACCCGTACACTGCGCCTGGAGTCCGAGATCGATAACCCGGACGGGCGTCTCAAACCGGGCATGTTCCTGCTGGTCGAGCTGGAGCTCGACCAGCGCGAGGCCGTCGTCATCCCCGAGGAGGCGCTGATCCTCGAGGGCCGGGCGCGTTACGTCTACCGCGTCGACGATGGCGTGGCCCACCGGGTGGCGGTGCAGAGCGGCCAGCGCCGCGACGGCCGGGTGGAGATCGTCGCCGGTTTGGAGGCCGCTGACCGGGTGGTGGCCCTCGGCCACCAGCGTCTGAGCGACGGCGCCCGGGTGCGGGTACGCAACCCGTCGGCCGACGCCGCAGCGACCGGTGACGGCCTGGCCGAGGCCGCCCGTTGATCCTCTCCGACATCGCGATCCGCCGCCCCGTGTTGGCCACCGTGGCCAGCGTGCTGATCGTCGTCCTCGGCATCGCCTCCCTCGCCCAGCTGCCGGTGCGCGAATACCCCGACATCGATCCCCCTGTGGTCTCCATCGAGACGCGCTACACCGGTGCCGCGCCGGCGGTGATCGACACCGAGATCACCGAGCTGATCGAATCGGCGGTGAGCAGTGTCGACGGGATCCGCTCGATGACCTCGGAGAGTCGCGACGGGCGCGGTGAGACGGATATCGAGTTCGAGGTGGGCCGGGATATCGACGCCGCCGCCAACGACGTGCGTGACGCCATCGGACGGATCCTCGACGACCTGCCCGCGGATGCCGACCCCCCGGTGGTGGCCAAGACCGAGGCCGACGCCCGGCCGATGATGTGGCTGTCCCTGAGCAGTAGCCGCATGAGCCCCGAGGAGATGACCGACTACGCCGACCGTCATCTGGTGGATCGGCTTTCGGTACTCGACGGGGTGGCGCGGGTGCGCATCGGCGGCGAGCGGCGCTACGCCATGCGCATCTGGCTCGACAGCGAGGCCCTGGCGGCCCGCGCCCTGACCGTCGAGGACGTGGAGAACGCCCTGCGCCGGGAGAACATCGAGCTGCCGGCCGGCGAGATCGAGTCGGTGGCCCGGCAGCTGACCGTGCGCACCGACACCCGGCTGCGCGATCGCGACGACTTCGCTCGCCTGGTCATTGAGCGCCGCGGCGACGAGCTGGTCCGCCTGGGCGAGGTAGCCCGGGTCGAACGCGGGGTGGAGGATGACGACACCGCCGTGCGCCTGGACGGCGAGACCGCGGTGGGGCTGGGGATCATTCGCCAGTCCCGGGCCAACACCATCGCCGTCGCCGACGCCGTGCTCGCCGAGATGGCCCGGCTCGAGGATCAGCTGCCCGCCGATCTGCGTCTGGTGGTTGGCTACGACGAGTCGCAGTTCGTGCGCCAGTCGATCCGCGAGGTGGTGCGCACCCTGCTGATCGCCGTCGGGTTGGTGGTGCTGACTATCTTCGTCTTCCTGCGCAGCCTGCGCGCCACCCTGATCCCTTCGGTGACCATCCCGGTGGCGGTAATCGGCGCGTTCATCGTCATGGGTCCGCTCGGCTTCTCGCTCAACGTCCTGACGCTGCTGGCGCTGATCCTGGCCATCGGGCTGGTGGTCGACGACGCCATCGTGGTGCTGGAGAACATCCAGCGGCGCATCGACGAGGGCGAGCCGCCGCTGCTGGCCGCCTACCGCGGCGTGCGCCAGGTGGGTTTCGCGGTCATTGCCACCACCATCTCGTTGGTGGCGGTCTTCGTGCCCATTGCGTTCATGGAGGGGAACGTCGGACGTCTGTTCACCGAGTTCGGGCTGGTGCTGGCGGCGGCGGTGGTGTTCTCCAGCTTCGTTGCCCTGACCCTGACGGGCATGCTTTGTTCCAAGTGGCTGCGCCCCCGGGCGGCACAGCCAGGGGGGCTCGAAGCGGTTGCCGAGCGGTTCTTCACCGGCCTGACCGGCGGCTACCGTCGTGCGCTGGGCGGTGCGCTGCAGGCGCCCATCGCCGTGCTCGGCGTCGGGGTGGCCGCCGCCGTCGGTGCCTATGCGCTCTATCAGGCGCTGCCCCAAGAGCTGACCCCCACCGAGGACCGCGGCGTGTTCATTGTCCCGGCGAGCGCGCCGGAGGGCAGCACCGCGGCGCACACCGATGCCGGCGTACGCGAGCTGGAGGAGATCCTGCGGCCGCTGCGCGAGGAGACTGGTGAGGCTCGTCGGGTGCTGAGCATCCTGGGCTTTGGCGGGCGCGCCAATAGCGCGTTCATCATTGTTGGCCTGGAGGATTGGGGCGATCGTTCGCGGAGTCAGCAGCAGATTGTCGCCGAGACCATGCCGCGGCTGATGGGCGTCCCCGGCGTGCGCGCCTTCGCCGTGAATCCCCCGGGTCTCGGCCAGAGCGGATTCCAGCAGCCGGTACAGTTCGTGGTCGGTGGCACCGATTACGATGAGGTAGCCGGCTGGACCGAGCGCATCCTGGATCGGGCCCGGGACGAAAATCCCCGCCTGGTCAACCTCGACAGCAGCTATGACGCCACGCGTCCGCAGCTCAACGTGCGCATCGACCGTGACCGGGCCGCTGACCTCGGGGTCAGTGCCGAGGCGCTGGGGCGCACCGTGCAGACCCTGCTTGCCTCGCGCACGGTGACCGCTTACCTCGACCGGGGGCGCGAGTACGACGTCATGCTCCAGGCCGAGGCGGTGGATCGGCGCAACCCGGGCGACCTGGACCGGCTGCACGTGCGCAGCCTCAACGACGGTGCGCTGATCCCCCTCTCGGCCTTAGTCACCTTAGAAGAGGAGGGCGCGCCGCCGGCTCTCAGCCGCGTCGATCGCCTGCCGGCGGTGACGCTGACCGCGTCGCTGGCGCCAGGTTACGACTTGGGCGCGGCCCTGGCTTACCTCGAGCAGGTGGCCGCCGAGGAGCTGCCCGCCACAGCGCGGATCAGCTACCTGGGCCTGTCGGACGAGTTCAAGCGCGCCGGCGGGGCGGTCTTCCTCACCTTCGGTCTGGCTCTGCTCATCGTCTTTCTGGTGCTCTCGGCGCAGTTCGAGAGCTTCGTCCATCCGCTGATCATCATGACCGCGGTGCCGCTGGCCATCACTGGGGCCCTGGGTGCGCTTCTGCTCGGCGGCAGCAGCCTGAACATCTACAGCCAGATCGGTATGATCCTGCTAATCGGCCTGATGACGAAGAACGGGATCCTGATCGTTGAGTTCGCCAATCAGCTGCGGGACCAGGGCTACAGCGTGCGCGAGGCCATCCACGCTGGGGCGGTGCTGCGCTTCCGTCCCGTCTTGATGACGGCGATCTCCACAGTCTTCGGAGCGGTCCCCCTGGTTCTGGCGCTGGGCGCCGGGGCCGAGAGCCGTGCCGCCATCGGTACCGTGATCATCGGCGGCATGGGGTTTGCGACCCTGTTGACGCTGTTCGTCATCCCGGTCCTTTACGACTGGCTGGCTCGGTACACGACCCCGGTCAATGTGGTCGGTGCCGAGCTGGAGCGCCTGGAACGGGCCCACGGCGCGCCGCGGGCGAGGGAGTGAACTCAGGGAGGAGTCCACGGTGACTGGAATACGCATGGCAGCGGGATGGGCGCCGGTTCTGCTCGGAGCCGTGCTACTGCTCGCCGGCGGCGCGGCGTCCGCCGACGGAGTGTGTGCCTCCGCGGAGACCACCGCTGTCCACAAAGTGGCCGGGCAGATAGACGATCGCCCGGCTCCGGACGAGACGATCCAGGTGTGCGGTGTGGTGACCGGCGCCTTCCTCGGTGAGGACGGGCTGGACGGCTTCTTCATCCAAAGTGTCGAGCCTGCCCCGGACGGCAAGCCGGCGGGGCTGTTCGTCTATGCCCCCGAGCTGGCATCCGAGCAGCGTGAACGCATCGAGCCCGGCCGGCGGGTCCTGCTCACCGGTCGTGCCGGCGAACACCGCGGGCGGCCTCAGCTCGAATGGCTGGAGGCGGTCCGCGACTGCGGAGAGGCCGAGCTGGCCCCCCATCCCGTGGCGTGGCCGGCGGCCGATCCGGAGCGCCTGGAGGGAGTGCTGGTGCGCATCCGGCCGTCAATGGTGGTCAGCGGCAACCACGAGCTTGCGCGCTACGGTACCCTGAAGCTGACCCCTGGGCGGCGCGCCTTCCGCCCCACCAACTTCCTGCCTGGGCACGGCCCTGACGATCCGGCCCTGATCGCGGGACGCCTGCGTCTGGATGACGGCAGCTACCGGAGCCGGCCCGATCCCATACCCCACCTGGATGCCGACGGCACGCGGCGGGTGGGGAGCCGGGTGACGGACCTGACCGGAGTGCTGACCCACGCCTTCGGCGCCTGGCGCCTGCACCCGACCGAGCCCCCCGGGTTCGAGCAGTCCAACCCGCGACCCGGGTCGCTGCCGTCGCCGGAGCCGGGCACGGTGCGGGTGGCGGCCTTCAACGTTGAGAACTACTTCCTCACCCTGGGGGAGCGCGGTGCGGCCAGCCGGGCAGAACTGCAGCGCCAGCGGGCCAAGCTGCTCGCCGCCGCAGAATCCTTGCACGCCGACATGCTGGTGCTGGTGGAGATGGAGAATCGCCGGGACGCCCCCGAGGACTTCATCGAAAGGCTGGCTGCGGCCACCGGCCACCCCTGGCGCTTGGCCAGCGGCGGGGAGACCGGCAGCGACGCCATCAAGGTCTCCCTGGCCTATCGCGAAGATCGGGTCGAGCCGCTGACCGGGACCGTTCGTGATGCCCGGGGCGTTCATCACCGCCCGCCGCCGCTGGCCGCATTTCGACCCCGTGGGGGTGGGGATCCCTTCGCCGTGACGGGCATCCACTTCAAGTCGAAAACCCGTTGCCCGGATGCCGGGGACGTGGATCGAGGCCAGGGGTGCTGGAACCGGCGCCGGACCGAGCAGGCCGAAGCGCTGGTCGAGTACCTCGAGCGCTGGCGCAGTGAGCGCGACGAGCTCCTGCCGGTGCTGATCGCCGGCGATCTAAACGCCTACGGCGGCGAGGATCCGGCGCGTGCCCTGGCCGCGGCGGGCAAGGTGGATCTGCTCGCCGAGCACCTGCCATGGCCCGAGCGCTACACCTACGTCTTCCGTGGTGAATCGGGCTACCTGGATCATCTGCAGGCCCACCCGGCGCTGGCCGGGCGCGTGGCAGCGGTTCACCGGCATCCGATCAACGCCGACGAACCGCGCTTTCTGGAGTTCGACAGTGACCCGCAGCGCGTCCGCGACGACGCCTACCGCTCCTCCGATCATGATCCTGTCGCCGTGGACCTCGAGAAGGTCGAATAGATGCCCGGCTCAGGCGGCGGGCCTGCCCGGGGTCGTGTAATCCCCCCGGGGGTGGATGTCGGGCCGGGTACGTGAACATCCACCGGGTTTCCCTGTATCTTGTCGCGATGGACCGCGAAGAGCTCCAGCAGACCCTCACCGAACTCCGCCACGACCTGCTCGGCCTCGACGGCGAGGCGGCCCGCCTCCGGGATGCCCCCTGGCTGCCGCCCTGGGAACGGCTTCTGCGCCGTATGGACGGGCTCATCGCCCGCCTCGAGCGCGAGGATGAGCCCCTGCTGGTGGTCTTCGCCGGCGGTACCGGTGCCGGCAAATCCACCCTGGCCAACACGCTGGCCGGCTCAGCGGTGGCCGCCACCAGCGCGCGCCGGCCGACCACCTCGGTGCCCACGGTGATCGGACGCCCCGGCGATCTGGATACGGTGCTGCGCCGCGGCGTCCTGGCCGCGGAGGCCGAACGCGCCGCTCTGCGCACGGCCCCTCTGGAGTCGGTGCCGGAGGGCCTGGTGGTGGTGGATGCGCCGGATGTGGACAGCGTCGAGACCGCCAATCGCGCCGCCACCGAGCGCCTGCTGGAGGTGGCCGACGTCTGGGTCTGGCTGGCCACCGCCCGCACCTACGCCGACGAGGCGGGCATGGTCTATCTGCGCCAGGCGGCGCAGCTGGACGTCTCGACCCTGGTCGTGCTGACCCAGGCCAGTGATGCCGAGGCGCACGAGATCCTCCCCGACCTGGCCGAGAAGCTCGACGCCGCCGGCCACCGCACCGTCGAGACGGCGCACCTGCCCACGGCGCCGGTCTCCGGCGAGCGCCTGCCCGAGTCGGTGGCCGGGCCGGTGCTTGAGCGGATCCGCGCCCTCGCCCCGGCGGAGCAGCGTGCCGCCCATCGGCGCCGTACGGTGCTCGGTGCCGTGCGCTATCTGCCGGCAGAGGTCGACGCCCTGCTTGAGGCGGTCGATTCGGAGCGCGCTGCGGCCCGCGGTTTGGCCGCCACCGTCGAAGAGGACTACGCCGACGTCCCGCAGCGCGTGCTCACCCAGCTCCACGAGGGGGAGCCCTTGCGCCGGGAGGTGCTGCGCCGCTGGACCGAGCTGGTCGGCAGTGGCTGGCTGCAGCGCCAGCTCCATGCGGCGGTGGGTCAGCTCTCGCCGCGGCGCTGGTTGGCCTGGTTGCCGCTGGGCCGAGGGGGGCGTCAGGTGGAGCAGGAGGCCAAGGAGGAGGCCCGCGCTGGTATCGCCGAGATGCTGCACACGGTTCTCGAGCAGACCGCTGCCGGCGTGGAGAGTGCCTGGCAGCAGGAACCGGTGGGTCGTGCCATCTTCGCCCGGGAGCCGCGTCCGCGTGCCGCAGGTTCAGTCGCCCGGCGTGCGGATGCCGAGGCGCTGGTGGCGGCCTGGGAGCAGCAGGTCGCCGAGCACGTGGCCACCATCGGTCGGGCCAAGCTCAGCTGGGCCCGCCGGGCAACCACCGGCATCAATGCCACCTTCACCAGCGCCGTTCTGGTCCTCTTCACCCTCAGTGGCGGCCTGAGCACCGGCGAGCTGGCCCTGACCGCCGCAGGTTCGACCACGACCCACACGGTCCTCTCGCGGATCCTCGGCGAACGCAACGTCCATCAGCTCATCACCGATATCCGCGAGGATCTCCACAACCGGGTCGCCGAACTCGCCGAGTCCGAGGCGCAGGTCTACCACCGGTTATTGACTGTGGCAGCCCCGTCGCCGGAGGCGGTGGATGCGGTGCGGGCCCGGCGGGATGCGCTGGCGGGGGTGCTGTGATGCGCCGGCTGGGCTCGAGCAGCAGCGGCGTCGCCACGCGTGGGACGAGCGACGTGGATACCGGCCTGGAGACCCTGGAGGCGCTGCATCGCCTCGGTGCCGGTCGCCTGCCGCCGACGCTGGTCGACGAGATGGCGCATGTGCAGGGACGGGCCCGGGAGCGTCTGGCCCGCTCACGGGATCATGTCGTGATCGCCGTGGCCGGCGGGACCGGCAGTGGGAAATCCTCTTTGGTGAATGCCCTGGTGGGCGAGGAGGTCTCTGCCCCGGGGGTACGCCGGCCGACGACGGATCACGCGGTGGCAGTGACCGTGGGCGAGGATGACCGGGTCGCAGCGCTGCTCGACTGGCTACAGGTCTTCGAGCGGCGTAGCGTGCCGGATGGTCGCGGACGCAGTGATCTGGATGGTGCGGTGCTCCTCGACCTGCCCGATATGGATTCGGTGGTGCAGGACCACTGGGCGGTGGCTGAGCGGCTGATCGAGCGCTGCGACCTGCTGCTGTGGGTTGTCGATCCGCTCAAGTATGCCCACGCGCTGGCCCATGAGGGGTACTTCGCCCGCCTGGCCCATCACGCCGAGGTGCTGATGGTCGCCCTGAACCATGCCGATCGTCTCACCCCGTCGGATCGGGATGCCTGTCTGGAGCACCTGCGAGAGCTGCTCGGCCGCCAGGGCCTGCAGGCGGTGGAGCTGCTGGCCACGGACGCGGTCGGGGGCGAGGGCGTCTCCCGGCTGGCCGAGCGGATCGCTGCCCGGGTGCGTGAGCGCCGCGCGCCGCTGGAGCGTCTCCGTGCCGATGTCACCGAACTGATCAGCCGTAGCGCGGCGTGTCTACCCGATCCCGAGCGCCTCGAACTCGACGGCGAGAGGCTGGTGACGGCCCAGCGCCAGGCGGTGAACGAGGCCGAGCTGCTTGCCGGTGCCGCCGGAGCCTATCGTCAGGCCGGCATGCGGGCCGTGGCCTCACCGCTGAAGCGGTTGCTCGGCGCGCTGTTCTCGGGCCTGCGCGGGCGTCCCGCGGTCACGGCCGTCGCCACCTCGGCGCTGCCGCGGCCGAAGGTTGCCGAGCCGCTGCTGCGTGACGGCCTGTTGCAGGCCATCGAGCCGGCCGCGGCGCGGTTGCCGGAGCCGGCTGCAGAGCGGCTTCGCAGCCTGGCAGTGACTGCAGCGGTGCCGCGCGCCGGCGAGCTGCGGGGGCGATTGGGCGAGCTGGCCTGGTCGCCCCGTCCGCGCCTCTGGTGGCGGGGGGTGGGGGCCTTACGGGGCGCCAGTGAGGCCGCCGCGCTTTTCGGCGGGCTCTGGCTGGTCACGCGGGGAGGTGCCGAGTGGCTGGCCTTGCCGAGCGTGCCCGCGCCGGCGGTGGCGGGTGAGATCAGCTGGCCCTTTGCCCTGCTCGCCGGCGGCAGTGTGGCCAGCCTGCTGCTCGGCTGGTTGGGGCGCGCACTGCTCGGGCCCGGAGGTCGGCGCCACGCACGGCGGTTGGCCGGGCAGCTGGCCGAGGCGGTGGCGGGGGCCGATGGGGGGGCGATGGCCGACGTGCACGAGGAGTTGGCCAGTTGCCAGCGCCTGAGCGCCCGAACCCGCAGCGCCGCCACCGAGGTGGCGGCGTCGGGGCGCCGGTGAGGGCGGCTGCGGGTCAGTCGAGGAGCGGGTAGGTGCCGTTCTCGTCGTGTACCTCGCGGCCAGTCAGGGGCGGGTTGAAGACGCACATCAGGCGCAGCTCCTCCTCGGCGCGCAGATAGTGCTTCTCGTGGCCGTCGAGGCCGTACAGCATGCCCGGCTCGATGGTGTAGGTTTCACCGCCGACGACCTCGATCTCGCCCTTGCCCGAGATGCAGTAGACCGACTCAAGGTGGTTGGCGTACCAGATGAACATGTTAGTGCCGGCCTTGATGATGGTCTCGTGGAACGAGAACCCCATCCCGTCCTCCTTGAGGATGATCCGGCGGCTGATGAATTCATCGGTCTCGACCTCGCGGTCGGAGCCGATGATGTCCTGCATGTGACGCACGATCATGGTTGACCTCGCTTACTGGATGGGCCGGGCGACGGAGGGCCCGGTGCACTCGGTTCGTTGATGAGGGTGGGGGAGATGGCCGGCGGCGACCCGGGCCGCTACCGGCCGGGTACGGTTCAGGCCAGCCCGCGGCGCTGCATCGCCTCGCCGAGGGCGCGCTCGATGATCGCCAGGCCCTCCTCGAGGTCCCGGTCCTCGATGATCAGCGGCGGCAGGAGCTTGAGCACATCGTCCTCGGGGCCGGAGGTCTCGATGATCAGCCCGTGCTCGAAGGCGATCTCCGAGATCGTGCTGGCCAGTTCCTTGTCCTTGGTGAAGCGAATCCCGCGCATCATGCCTCGACCGCGGTGTTCGCCGCCGGCGCGGGGGTACTTGTCGATCAACTCCTGCAATGCCTCGTAGATGCGACGGGCCTTGCGCTCGGTCTCGCGCTGCAGGGTGTCGTCGCTCCAGTACAGTTCCAGGGCGCGCTTAGCGGTCACGAAGGCCAGGTTGTGGCCGCGGAAGGTGCCGTTGTGCTCGCCCGGCTCCCAGATGTCGTGCTCCGGCTTGACCAGGGTCAGCGACATGGGCAGCCCGTAGCCGCTGATCGACTTGGAGACGGTGACGATATCCGGCGTGATGCCGGCCTCTTCGAAGCTGAAATACGGTCCGGTGCGGCCGTTGCCGGTCTGGATGTCGTCGACGATCAGTAGCAGGTCGTGCTTGCGGCAGAGCTCTTCAAGGCCCTTGAGCCACTGCATGCTGCAGGCGGCCAGGCCGCCCTCGCCCTGGACCGTCTCGGTGATGATCGCCGCCGGGTGGTCCACACCGCTGCCCTTGTCAGCCAGGAGCTTGTCCATGTACTCCAGCGTGTCGACGTCCTGCCCGAAGTAGCCGCAGTACGGCATGCTCTCGCTGTAGGTCAGCGGGAACCCGGCGCCCTTGCGCTTGAAGGCGTTGCCGGTGACCGCCAGGGAGCCGACGGTCATGCCGTGGAAGGCGTTGGTGAACGAGACCATGCGCTGACGGCCGGTGACCTTGCGGGCGATCTTCAGCGCTGCCTCGACGGCGTTGGTGCCCGTCGGCCCGGGGAACTGCACGCGGTAGTGCATGCCGCGCGGCTCAAGGATGAGCCGGTGGAAGGTCTCCAGGAACTCGGCGCGGGCCACCGAGGCCATGTCCAGGCTATGGACGATGCGGTCGTCCTGGAGGTACTCGAGTAGCGGCTTTTTGAGCTCCGGGTTGTTGTGCCCGTAGTTCAGCACGCTCGCCCCGGCGAAGAAGTCCAGATAGCTGTGGCCGTCGGTGTCGTAGACCCGCACGCCGCTGGCCTTGTCGAACGGTTTGGGGAACGTGCGGATGTAGGAGCGCACGACCGACTCGTGCTGCTCGATGGTCTGCATTACATCAAGGGTCATGGCGTCTTTGCCTCGGTTGTGACTTGCAATGGATTGGGCGGTCTGCGGCGCCCGGCGCCGCAGACTTAGCGAATGGGGGCGATCCGGTAGTGCTCTTCGGACTCATGGCCCGGCGGGAAGTGATCTTCGCGGAAGTATTCGCTGACCTGAATCTCGGCTCCGTGCTCACGGGCGATGGCTGTGAACAGGCCGCGGGAGGCCGCGTTGGAGGGCGATATGGTGGTCTCGAGGACGCGGGCATCACGGGCGCCCGAGGTCTCGAGGAAAGCGCGCACTAGGCGCTTGCCCAGTCCCCGACCCTGGGCGTCCGGGGCGATGCCGATCTGCCAGAGGAAGACCGAATCGGGCCGCTGCGGCAGGCGCAGGCCGGTGACGAAACCGAGCAGGGCGCCGTCTTCTTCGGCCACCACGCAGGTGTCCGCGAACTCCGTGCAGAGGAGCAGGTAGAGGTAGCAGGAGTTGACGTCCAGGATGCCGGTACGCTGGACCAGCTGATGGATGGCGGCGCCGTCTTCCCGCTCGGGCGGACGAAAGACGATGGATGGTTCTTCGGACAACGAGCTGCGCTCTTGTTCGCAAGATTCGCATTAATTACAGCAGCCGCCCGGGGGGCGGTCAAGCGAGGTGGTCCCGGCGCCGTCGCGGCAGCGCCCGGGTCGTCGGGGGCGTCGATCAGCGGTATATTGCCCCGTCGCAAGGCCCGCAGAAACCGTCGGCGCCCCCGCCGCTGGGGCGCGGGCAGCGCAGGAGGGATGGGATGACACAGACCGTCATCGTTGCCCTGGAGACAGCCACCGAGGGGTGCTCGGTGGCTGTCTACCGGGACGGTGATATCTTCGAGCACAGCGAAGAGGCCCCGCGTCGGCACACGGCGCGGCTGCTGCCGATGCTCGAGGCCGTGATGGCGGAGGCCGGTATCCGTGGCGAGCAGGTCTCGGCGGTGGCCTTTGGCCAGGGACCCGGGGCCTTTGCCGGGGTGCGCCTGGCGGCCTCTTCGGCCCAGGGGCTGTGCACGGCGTGGGGGGTGCCGGCGCTGCCGGTCTCCACCCTGGCCGCCCTGGCCGAAGGGGCCCGTCGCCGACACGGGGCGGGGCAGGTGCTGGCGGCCCTGGATGCCCGCATGGGGCAGGTCTACTGGGGCAGCTACCGCACCGTGGGGGGCACGGGGGTGGCGCTGGCGGGGGGTGTCGAGGCCGCCGATGCGCCGGAGGACGTGGACGGCGGCGGCACCGACTGGTTCGGGGTCGGGCGCGGCTTCGCCGCCTACGCCGGGCGGTTGCCGGACACCGGTGCCGGCTGTGACCCCGAGGCCCTGCCCGAGGCGCGCGACCTGTTGCCGATGGCGCTGGCCGCTTGGCAGGCCGGTCGCGCCATTCAGGCCGAGGCGGTGCGCCCGGTCTATCTGCGCGAGGGGGTCTAGACGCGCGCTACTTATCCCGGTCGAGGCAGTCCAAAAAGCCTTCCGCCAGCTGTTCAAGCAGCTGGAAATACGCCTCCGGTCCCGGTTCCAGGCCGGCCCCCAGGGGGTCGAGTTCGCCGGCGCGGGCATCCAGGCCGCGGACCAGCGAGCGGACGATGGCCGGCTGGAACTGCGGCTCGCTGAACACGCAGACGGCGTCCAGCTCGCGGATCTGTGCCCGCAGCTCGTTGAGATGGCGCGCCCCCGGGGGCTGTTCGGGGTGGATCGTCACCGCGCCGACGGCCTGGAGGCCGAAGCGGCGCTCAAAGTACTGATAGGCGTCGTGGAAGACAACGTAGGGGCGCCCGCGGACGGGTTCCAGGCGCTCGCTGAGCTCCGCCTCGAGCGCCGACAGGCGCTGCTTCTGCGCCTCGGCGTTGTCGCGGTAAGTGTCCGCGTGCTCGGGGTCCAGCTCGGCCAGCCGTTCGGCCACCGCGGCGGTGATCTGTTGAGCGTTCTGCGGATCCAGCCAGATATGGTAATCGGTGCGGTGGGCGTCTTCCGCGCCGTGGTCGTGCCCGTGCCCGTGCTTGTCCCAGGCCTCGCCGTCGCGGCCGCCAAGCAGGCGAATGCCGTGGATGTCGGCGGCGACCAGCACGCTCTCCGGGTCACCGCGAGCATCCAGGGCACGCTCCAGGAAGGCCTCCATGTGCGGGGAGATGTGGACGATGAGATCGGCATTGCGCACGGCGCGGGCCTCAGAGGGGCGCATGGCGTAGGTGTGCGGCGAATCCCCGGCCGAGAGCAGGAGCTCCGGCTCGCTGACCCCCTCGGTTACCCCGGCAACGAGGCTGTGTAGGGGCTTGATCGAGACGACCACCTGCGGTGCCGCTGCGGCGGATCCGGAGGCCAGCAGGGCGAGGGCGGTCAGGATGGCGGAAAGCGCTCGCATGGGTCGAATCCCCGGGATTTCTTCATGGAATCGTTATGTTATACAATACCAAAATGCGCAACAACGGCGAACACGACATGGCCCGCTTGCACCGCCCGCTGGTAACGGGTTTCCCCGGCGACGATCACGATCACGGCGTTTGCCGCGAGACGGTCCTGGCCACAGCTGATGCCATCTGTCGCGGCCGGGGTATGCGCTTTACGCGGTTGCGGCGTCGGGTGCTGGAGCTGATCTGGGACGAGCACCGTCCGGTCAAGGCGTACGAGCTGCTCGATCGCCTGCGCGCCGAGCGCACCGGTGCAGCGCCGCCGACGGTCTATCGCACCCTCGACTTCCTGCTCCAGGAAGGGCTGATCCATCGTGTCGAGTCGCTCAACGCTTACGTCGGTTGCGGCGATCCGGGGCATGTCCACCCCGTGCAGCTGCTCGTCTGCCGCTCCTGTGCTGCGGTGGCCGAGCTCGCCGACGACGACGTGGCCCAGCTGCTCCGGCAAAAGGCCGGGCAGCTTGGGTTTCAGGCCGATTCCGCCGTGGTTGAACTCGAAGGTGTATGCCCCCGGTGCAGCGGTTAGCCATGCAGGCGTCCGGTCCATCCGCGTTGATCCGCCTGCAGGACGTGGCCGTGGCCTTCAGCGGGCGTTCGATCCTGCAGGATGTCAGTCTGGACGTCGTGGCTGGACGGATCACGACGCTCGTCGGCAACAACGGCGCCGGAAAGACCACCTTGTTGCGGGTGGTGATCGGGCTCACGCATCCGTCTGCAGGGCAGGTGCGGCGGGCATCCCGGGTGCGCATCGGCTACGTGCCGCAGCACTTCTCCGTGGACGTCAACCTGCCCATTACGGCGCGGCGGTTCATGGCGCTGTCCGGGCGCGCGGACGCCGCCCGTTGGCAGGAGGTCGTGGCGGACACCGGCGTGGCGGGGCTCCTCGATCAACCCCTGCAGGGGCTCTCCGGCGGCGAGATGCGCCGCATCCTGCTCGCCCGTGCGCTGCTCCAGCACCCCTCGGTGCTGGCGCTCGACGAGCCGGCTGCGGGCCTGGACGGGCGCAGCCAGGGAGCCCTCTATCGGCTGATCGGCACGCTCCGGGATCGCTACGGCTGTGCCGTGGTGGTCATCTCCCACGACCTGAACCTGGTCATGGCGGCCAGTGACGAGGTGCTCTGCCTCGAGCATGGCCGGATCGCTTGCCGCGGTGCGCCGGCATCGGTGATCGAGCACCCGGAGTACCAAAAGCTCTTCGGTTCTCACCTGGGGCCGGATACCGGGGTGTTCCCTCACGACCACCATGATCATCCGGCGCACGGCCCGGCGGGAGGTGACCGTGGATGAATTCATCCTCACCGCGCTGGCCGCCGGCCTGGGCCTGGCCATGGTCGCCGGACCCCTGGGTAGCTTCGTGGTCTGGCGGCGGATGGCCTACTTCGGCGAGACCCTGGCGCACTCCGCGTTGCTGGGCGTGGCCCTGGGGTTTCTCTTCGGCATCAACCTCAACCTCGGCATCCTGGTGGTGTGTGTCGTTGTGGCGGTGCTGCTGGTCGTTCTGCGCCAGTACCAGCGGCTGGCCAGCGATACGGTGCTCGGCATCCTGGCGCACAGCTCCCTGTCCCTCGGGCTCGTGGCCATCGCCTTCATGGAAGGGCTGCGCGTCGATCTGATGGGGTATCTCTTCGGCGATATCCTGGCGGTGACGCCCACAGATCTCTACTGGATCTACGGCGGTGGGGTGCTGGTACTCGCCACCCTGGTGGGTATCTGGCGGCCGCTGCTCAGCCTCACGCTGCACGAGGAGATGGCGCGGGTGGAGGGGGTGCGCGTGCTGCCGGTTCAGCTCGTCTTCATGGCCCTGGTGGCGGCGACCATCGCCCTGGCCATGCAGATTGTCGGCATCCTGCTGGTGATCTCCATGCTGATTATCCCCGCTGCCGCGGCGCGGGCCTTCGCCCGGACCCCGGAGCAGATGGCGGTCGTAGCGGCACTGATCGGCGCGCTGGCGGTGCTGGGGGGGTTGGCCGGATCGTTCCGTTGGGATCTGCCCACCGGGCCGGCCATCGTGGTCAGTGCCACGGCCCTCTTCGCGGTGGTGACCAGCGTCCGGGGTGCGGTCGCTGCCCGCCTCTAGTTACGCGAGTCGCCTTACAGCGCCTGCGGGTCGACCTGGGGCGGCTCGCTGACCACCAACCGGTCGCCCTGCACCACGTTGTAGAAACAGGTGCGCCGCCCCGTATGGCAGGCCGGTCCCTGCTGGTCCACCCGCAGCAGGAGGGTGTCGCCGTCACAGTCGAGACGCAGCTCGCGCAGATACTGCACCTGCCCCGAAGATTCGCCCTTGCGCCAGAGCGTCCCGCGTGAACGGGAGTAGTAACAAACGCGGCCGGTCTGTAGGGTTTCCTCCAGGGCTTCCCGGTTCATCCAGGCGAGCATCAGCACCTCGTTGCTGTCGTGCTGCTGAGCGATCGCTGGCAGGAGGCCGTCGGCATTGAAGGGCAGGCTGTCGAGCACTGCCGACCAGTCCAGGCCGTCTCCCGGGCGAGCTGTCTCATTCTGTTCGATCATGGGGGGAGAGGATACAGACTGGAGGCGAGCGGCTGAAGCCGGCAAGCTGGATGGAGCGAGCAACAGGAGGAGTGCCTAGCCGTGTCGGATCCGATCAGTACCCTGGATGCCCACCGGGCCCTGGCCGAGGCCCTGAAGGACCCCGCGTGCTACCCGTGGCCGGTGGACAGCGTCGAGCGCATCGAGACCCACATCTCCACGGTGCTGCTCGCCGGGGATTACGTGGTCAAACTCAAGAAGCCGCTGGACCTTGGCTTCCTGGACTTCTCTAATCTGGAGCGACGCCGCTACTTCTGCGAAGAAGAGATCCGCCTTAACGGCCGGCTGGCCCCGCAGATCTACCTGCGCCGGGTTCCGATCGTCGGCACTCCCGGCGAGCCGCGCGTCGACGGCGACGGCACTGTGCTGGAGCACGCCGTGCTCATGCGCCGCTTCCCCGAGAACGAGCTGATGAGCCGCTTGCTGCGCGAGGGGCGCCTGCCCGCCGACGCCGTCGAGCGGCTGGCCGAGACCGTGGCGCGCTTCCATGCGGGGCTGCCGGCAGCCGGGGAGGAGAGCGAGTACGGCACCCTGGAGGCGGTGGCCGAGCCCATGCGCGCCAACTTCCGGGCCCTGGAAGCGTTGCCGGCGGCGGCCGCGCTGCGCGCCGAGCTGCGCGCCCTGGAGCGGTGGACCGAGGCGCAGCTGCAGCGGCTGGAGCCGCTGATCCTCCAGCGCCGCGCCAACGGCTCGGTGCGTGAGTGCCATGGCGATCTGCACTTGGGTAACGTGGCCTGGCACGACGACGCGCCCATCATCTTCGATGGCATCGAGTTCAATCCGGCCCTGCGCTGGATCGATACCGCCAGCGAGATCGCCTTCACTGTCATGGACCTGGATTTTGAAGGTGCCCGGCGGATGCGGTATCGCTTCCTTGACCGCTACCTGGAGCACAGTGGCGACTACCAGGCTCTGCCGCTGCTGCCCCTCTACGCCGTCTACCGGGCGCTGGTGCGGGCCAAGATCAACGGGCATGAGGCCGAGCAGGGTGCCGGCTGTGCCGCCCGGGAGGCCCTGGCCGAGCACGTCCAGCTGGCCCATGGATACACGGCGGCGCAGACGCCGGAGCTGGTGATCACCTACGGGCTGTCGGGTTCCGGCAAAAGCACACGGGCCCGTCGCCTGGTCGAGGAGCGGGGATTCGTGCGTCTGCGTTCGGATGTCGAGCGCAAGCGGCTGTTCGGCCTGGATCCGCGGGCGCGCTCCGACTCCGCCCTGGACAGCGGGTTGTACACCCCGGAAGCCACGCAGCGCACTTACGAGCGGCTGCAGGAGCAGGCTGAGCGTGCGCTGGAGGCCGGGTTTTCGGTGGTGGTGGATGCCGCGTTCCTCAAGGCCGAGCGGCGTCGGCCCTTCCTGGAGCTGGCTGCGCGCACCGGTTGCCGATTCCGTATCCTGCATGTACGGGCCGACGAGCAGACGCTGCGCGAGCGCCTGCGCAAGCGACTGGCCGAGGGGCGTGATCCCTCCGAGGCTGATGAGGCGGTGCTCGATGCGCAGCTGCGCACGGCCCAGCCGCCGTCCGGCGAAGAGGCGGCCTTCGTCGAAACCGTCGACGCGGACGGGTAAGATAGCCGGCCTTGCCCTGAGCCGGACCGAGGAGCGAAATGTCAGGAATCCCCAGCCAGCCCGGTGAGCCGGTGACCGATGTCGCTCAGCTTGCGGAACATCTCGAACGCGGAGCCCGGCCTCCGGAGCAGTGGCGGATCGGCACGGAGCATGAGAAGTTCGTCCACCATCTGGAGGACTTCAGCCCGGTCCCCTACGAGGGTCCGCGCGGTATCGGTGCCTTCCTCGAGGGGCTGGTGCGTTTCGGCTGGCACCCGGTCCGCGAAGACGGGCGGATCATCGCCCTCAAGCGCGAGGGGGGCGCCTCGGTCAGTCTCGAGCCGGGCGGGCAGGTGGAGCTCTCCGGCGCCCAGCTCGAGACCCTGCATGAGTCCTGCGTCGAGGTCCGCGAGCACCTCCAGCAAGTGGATACCGTGGCCCGCGAGCTGCAGATCGGGTTTTCCGGCTTCGGGTTCCACCCGGTCTGGCGACGCGAACAGATCCCCTGGATGCCCAAGGCCCGCTACGGCGTCATGCGCCGCTACATGCCGCAGGTCGGCAGCCTGGGCCTGGACATGATGCTGCGGACCTGCACGGTCCAGGTGAATCTGGACTTCTCCAGCGAGGCGGACATGGTCCGCAAGTTCCGTGTCGGCCTGGCGTTGCAGCCGATCGCCACGGCGCTGTTCGCCAACTCGCCGTTCACCGACGGCCGCCCCAACGGCTACCTGAGTTACCGCAGCCGGGTGTGGGAGGACACCGACCCGGATCGCTGCGGCATGCTTGGCTTCGTCTTCGAGTCGGGCATGGGCTTCGAGCGCTACGTGGACTACGTCCTCGACGTGCCCATGTACTTCGTCTACCGCAACGGGCAGTACATCGACTGCGCCGGCGAGTCCTTCCGCGACTTCATGGCCGGGCGGCTGCCGCAGCTGCCGGGCGAGCGGCCCACGCTCAGTGACTGGGACGACCACCTGACCACCCTCTTCCCCGAGGTGCGCCTGAAGCAGTTCCTGGAGATGCGCGGCGCCGACGGCGGGCCGTGGCGCGGCCTGTGTGCGCTGCCGGCGCTGTGGACCGGGCTGCTCTACGACGATGCGGCCCTGGCCGCCGCCGAGGCGCTGATCCGCGACTGGAGCGTCGAGGAGATCGTCACCCTGCGTCACGAGGTCCCGCGCACGGCGCTCGACACCCCGTTCCGTGATACCACGGTGGGGGTGCTGGCGCGGGAGGTGCTGACCATCGCCAGTGACGGGCTGCGCAATCGCCAGCGCCTGGATCAGCGCGGGCGGGACGAGCGCCGCCACCTGGAGCGGCTCTGGGAGATCGTCGACGCCGGACGGAGCCCGGCGCAGGAGTTGCTCGATGCCTACCACGGGCGTTGGGGCGGCTCGCTCGATCCGGTCTTCACCGAGTACGCCTATTAGCGAGCCAGGGGGCAGGGCTATGGAGACGGACCCGCGGGCGATCGTTGAACGCTACCTGCAGGCCCTTGAGGAGCGCGACTACGAGGCGGCCCGGGCGTGTCTTGCGGATCAGGGCTTCAGCTATACCAGCCCCATCGCCGCTTACACCCGGGCTGAAGACCTGCTGGATCACGCCATGATCGGCGGTTCGATCGTCCAGCAGCGCCAGGTGGTTAAGTGCTTCGTTGACGGTCCCGACGTCTGCCACATCCTGCGCTACTGCATCCAGCTCTCCGACAAGCAGCAGATCGACCTGGCCCACTGGGCGCGCGTCGAGCAGGGGCGGGTCGTCTCCATCCTGGCCATCTTCGACGCCCACGCCTACTGGACCCTGTTCGAAGAGCCCGAGCCGAGGCAGAACCCTTGCAGATTGACCTAGCTGCGGCACCGACCGACCCGGGCGCCTACGACGCGCGCAAACGCCGGCTGGCGGAGACCTTCACCAAGCTCTACCTGCGCGGTGCGTGGCGGCCTCTGGACCGGTTGGTGCGCCGGCTACACGCGGCCGATGCGGCGGCGGTGTTCGCCGAGCTGCCGGTCGCGCAGGTGGTCGATACCCTCCAGGCGGTGAGTCGCCCCCGTCACGCGGCGCGGATTGTCAACGAGATGCCCCAGGCGCTGCGCCATCAGGTCGTCGAGGCCTTGCCCCGCGAAGAGCTGGCGGAGCTGCTGGAGAATTTTCGACCCGATGAGCTGACGGACCTGATCCAGGCCCTGCCGGAGGATCGGCGCGAGCATCCGCTCTCCGCGCTGCCCGCTGACAGCCGCGACGAACTGGATAGCCTGCTGGCTCACGATCCCGGGGCCGCCGGTGGTCTGATGACCACGGAGTTCTTTGCCCTGCACGAGATGGTCACCGTGCGCGAGGCGATCGATGCCCTGCGGGGATACTCCGATGCCGAGATGGTCTTCTATCTCTTCCTGACCGACGAGGCCGGCCACCTGACCGGGGTTATCTCGCTGCGCCAGCTGCTGCTCGCCCGGGAGGACGCCCAGGTGGCAGAGTTCATGAGCCGGCGGGTCATCCGCGTGCGCACCGACACCGAGGAGGAGCAGGTCTCGCGGCTCTTTGATAAGTACCGGCTGCTCGCGCTGCCGGTGGTGGACGAGGCGGATGTCCTGGTGGGCATCGTGACGGTCGACGACATCATCGACGTCATCGGTGAGTCCACCACCGAGGACATGCTCCGCATGGCCGGTACCCGGCAGTCGGAGATGCTCACCGACTCGGTCTTCCGGATCGCCGGGGTGCGCCTGCCCTGGTTGTTCGCCGCCTTCCTCGGCGGGTTGGGGGCGACGGCCGTGATCGGGCAGTACGAGGACATCCTCGGCCAAGTTATTATCCTCAGCGCCTTCGTGCCCATCATCATCGGCATGGCCGGTAATGTCGGCGTCCAGTCCGCCACGGTCACCGTCCGCGGCCTGGCCACCGGCGCGATCCATCTGCGCGATACCCTGGCCATGGTCTTCAAGGAGCTGCGGGTGGGGTTGTTGCTGGGTGCCTTCTACGGCGTGATCCTCGCCCTCTACGGCTTGTGGATGTACGACAGCCTGCAGCTCGGTCAGGTGGTCGGGCTGACCATCCTCACCAACATGGCCGGCGCGGCGCTGTTGGCGGTCTCCCTGCCGATGCTCTTCGTGCGCTTGAATGCCGACCCGGCGGTGGCGACCGGGCCTTTCGTCACCACCGCCATCGACGTGCTCGGGGTGCTCAACTACTTCGTCATCGCCAGCCTGATCTACGGCCTGTAGGCGGCCCCGCGCCGGGATGACGCGGGTACTAGCGCTCCTCCCCCGGTCCGTAGGACACTACCGGGCGTTGCCCAGGCTCCCGGGGGAGCGCAGCGCAGGTCGTGTCGATGTCGGGCCGCAGTCTCTATACCCTGATGTACGTGGTGGCCACGGCCATCTGCGTGGGGATCAGTGTCTACCTCTCGTACTACGGCTACTACAGCCACTTGCAGGAGCTGGCGATCTTCTTTGCCGCTCTGCTCGGGATCTTCCTCTTCGGCACCGACATGTTGCTGCGCCGCTTCCGGCTCGAGGGGCGCAGCCCGCTCAAGCCGCTGGCCTTCTTTGTCATCATCGCCTTCTTCAGCGGCGCGAGTAACTACAACTTCCTCTACACCAACTTCATGGAGCGGGACATGGCCGAGCGCGTGGTCAGCGACCAGTTCTCGGTCTTCCGCGACGACCTGACCGCCACGCGCAGCGCACTGGCCGACGCTCCGATCATCGAGCAGGTGGCCGAGCAGCGTCGCGAGCTGGCCCGCTCGCTGGACAACCTGGACACCCAGATCAACGATCCGCTGCGCCCCGGCTGCGGGGCGCGCTGCCGCGAGCACATCGAGCAGATCCACGATCAGCTCGGCGGCGCGCCGACAGAGCTCGCCGTGCCCTCGCCGGATGCCGGCGCCGAGGCCAACGAGCGCTGGTACGAGCACTTCCGCGAGGCGGTCATCAGCGACTTCGAGAACGGCGTCGTGCCCGAGGCGTACCACCGGACCCGGGAGCTGATCGGGCAGATCGACGGCCTGCTCGAGCGCTACGACGACCCGTACCGCGCACTGGCCGAGGAGCTCGAGCGGCGGGAGCGAGCCCTGCTGGAGCGCCGAGACTTCGAGATCATTGCCACCCTGCGCACCCACTCCCGCGAGGTGCAGCGCCGCGCCAACGTGCTTCTGCCCGAGGCGGATCAGGTGCAGCACCGCGTCATCCGTTCGGAGCTGGATAAGCTCGGCGAGATCCCGATCAGTGTGCGCGACGGCTTCATCGACCGCCCCAACCCCGGGGTGACGGCGGTCTCGGTGATCCTCGGGGTGTTCGTCGACGTGGCCCCGGTGCTCTTCGCCTGGCTGATCTTCGCGCCCGCGTCAGCCGGTGCGCGCGGTGGCGGTTCCACCGGTCGGGGGCGTAATCGGGTGGCGACGCGCTAGCGGGCAAGGAGGGGGAAACCGTGGTCGAACCCAAGGAGTCACGCTGGCAGCTGCGGCGCTACTACGAGCGCCGCCCGGAGCAAGAGCCGTCGGCCGAGGAGGGCGGCGAGCAGGAACCGTCCTCGGCCCCCACCCCGTGGCCCTCGCCGGAGGAGCGCCTGGCCGCCGACGTGGAGCCGGTGCAGCGTGGCGCGCTGATCGACGACAACATCGACCAGCGCCAGGGCAATTACCTGATCTCCTTCGGCTTCCCGGGTTCCGGCAAGACCACCTTCCAGTCCTTCCTGGCCTACTACGTCACCCACATCGGCCCCTTCGAGGCCCAGCCGCTCATCGCCCCGGAGCAGAGCGTCCAGGGCTGGGAGCCGATGGCCATCTTCAACGAGTGGATGCGCATTTGGGGCCAGGGACGCTTCCCCCCGGCAAACCCGGTGGACGAGGGCGACATCCGCGAGCTGAGCTTCCGGGTCCGGCCGCTGCAGGGTACTGGCGAACCGGTGGATCTGAGCTTCCTCGAGGCCTCCGGTGAGCTCATGACCCAGGTGGTGGCCGACCGGGTGCGTGACCCGGCCATGATCGAGACCCTCAGCCGCTACTTCGCCAACGAGCAGCTGCGGCTGATCCTGGTGTTGGTGGTCGACCCGGAGCACGGCGAGGAGAACGACATCCTCTTCCAGAACCTGCTCGCCTTCCTCGATCTGCACTTCCCGGCCCTGCGCGGGCGCACCTCGCTGGCGGTACTGGTCTCCAAGCCGGAGCAGGCCCTGCGCCGGCTGCAGGAGCGCGATGAGCACTACCGCCGTTACGAGGAGCTCAGCGCCGACGCCTGCGAGGCCTTCGTGCAGCGCTTTGCGCCGCGCACCTACCGCATCCTCGACGGCTGGACGGACCAGGATCGGGTGCAGCTCATGGCGCTGCACCTGGGCACGGTGACCGACGGCGAGCACGGGCCGCGGCTGCAGGAGCCGGACTACGACGACATCCGCGACATCTTCGCCTGGATCTACGGCCAGTTCGGCGGCGGGCGGATGGGCCCGACCTGGTGGCAGCGCATCCTGGAGTGGCTGCGCCTATGAGCGAAGCGGCGCCGACGATCCTCGGCCGCTGCGCCTTCGCCACCGTGCGCGGACTCACCGTCCATGGCAGCGGCGCCCTGGCCGGGCTGTCCGGGTTCCCCCAGGCGGTGGAGTTCCGCGGCCGCGGTGGCGACGACCACGCCCTGCCGGCCGCCGGGGAGCAATTGGTCTTCCGCCGCGTGGTGCGTTACCAGGACGGCGCCGACCCCGAGCGCGGTGGTCGCCTGGATCTGATCGGTACACTGGTCCGCCGCCTGGATGCCAGCCGTCGGGTGGGCTATGCCGGCGCCTGCGTGGCGGTGGCCCACCGCGACCTGGAGGCGTACGCCGCGGCCCTGGACGAGGCGCAGGGTCTGGTCCGCCAGGTGGACGAGGTCCTTGCCGAGGGCAGCGCCGCGCGCTGGTCCCGGGAGGCCCGCGGCGATCGGGAAGCGGGCCGCCGGCGCTTCGCGTTCGAGGGCCGCGGCGCCGGTCGCGTGCTTTGGCTCCACCGCGGCACCGCCGCCGAGGCCGATCCGGCGCTTGTCCCGGAGGCCCTGCGCCAGCTGGCCTGGCTGGATGCCTACGCGCTCACCGGGGTGTTGATCTTCCCGGCGGCACGGCCGGGCTCGCGCGCCGTGGACAGCGACCTGATCGCCGGCTTTCGGCGCGCCAAGCAGCAGGAGATCGAGGGCGTGGAGGCGGGCTTCCGGGCCGAGTTCGAGCGCCGCCTGGCGGAGATCGAGTACGAGTACCAGGCCGCCACCCGGGCAGCGTCGCCGCCGCAGCCCCGCGGCGACGACTAGGGCACCACCAGCACCGGGAGCTGCACGGCCTCGATCAGCGAGCGGGTGTCGTGTTCGGCTAGCAGGGCGCTGCGGCGGCTGATGATCAGCTTGTCCACGGGGGCACGGCTCAGGTGCCGGGCCAGGGCGGTCGGCGATCCGGCGGGCGTTAGCCACTGGGCGTTGGGGCAGTGCCGGGCCGCCCAGGCGCGGGCCGGGTCGTCGCCGTCGGGTAGGGGAGCCGCGTGGTCGGGGATGAACCGGGCCAGGATCTCACCCTCGCCGAGCAGGGCGGCGGCACGGGTCAGCGTCCGGACGCCCGGCTCGCCGGATTCGACGACCACGGCCACGCCGTGCCCCGTGCGGGGCTGCAATGGCCGCTCGAAGACCATCACCGGCCCCGGTGTGCCGAAGACGATGGCGCGGGCCGTGGAGCCGATGCGCAGCCCGCGGGCACGGGCGTAGCCCACCTTGCCCAGGACCAGCAGATCATCGCGGTTAACCAGGCTCAGGGTCTCGCGGACGACCCCGCCCCGGCAGACCTCCAGGCGGTAGTGCACGCCCCGGTGCCGGCCAGTCTGCGCCAGCGCCTTGCGGATCGCCTCGGCACGGGTGCGCATGCGCTGCTCTTCGATGCCGGTCTCCAGGGGGCGGACGGCCCCGGAGAGACCCATCTCGCGGGCCCAGGGGTACCCGGCACAGCGCAGCAGCGCCTCCTCCTCGACGAAGATCGCCAGCAGCTCGGCGCCGAGCTGGGCGGCCAGCTCGGCGGCCGCCTCCAGCGCCTCCAGACTGGCCCGCGAAGCATCCAGCAGGACGACTACCCGGCGCGGTGACCCCTGCTCCGGCATGCGCTCAGTCATCGTCATCCTCCGCGGCCTCGTCCGCATCGCCCCCGCCGCGCCGGCGCTGGCTCCGGGCGAATGCCTCCAGGCGGTCGGCCACGGCGCGGTTCACCGACCCCTGCGGGTACGCACCGGCATCATCCCAAACGCCGGCGGGCCGGCCGGTGAGCAGCTCCAACGCCTCATCCACATGGCTCAGCGGGTAGATGTGGAACTGCCCGGCGGCCACTGCGTCGCGCACCTCCTGGCGCAGCATCAGGTGCACCACGTTGCTCGCCGGCAGCGCCACCCCCTGCCGGCCGGTCAGCCCGCGCCGCCGGCAGACCTCGAAGAAGCCCTCGATCTTCTCGTTCACCCCGCCGACGGCCTGCACCTCGCCGAGTTGGTTCACCGAGCCGGTGACGGCGATGCCGTGATCCAGCGGGACGCGGCCGATGGCCGAGAAGAGCGCGCAGAGCTCGGCCACCGAGGCGCTGTCGCCGTCGATGCCGCCGTAGGACTGTTCGAAGGCGAGGCTCGCTGAGAGCGACAGGTCGCCCTCCGGGGCGAAGCGGCTGGCGAGAAAGCGCGAGAGGATCATCACCCCCTTGGAGTGGATCTTGCCGCCGAGCTTCGCCTCGCGCTCGATGTCCACCAGCTGCCCGCGCCCGGGGCGGGCGGTGGCGGTGATCCGCGTCGGCCGGCCGAAGCCGAAATCGCCCAGCTGCAGGACCGAGAGCCCGTTGACCGAGGCGGTGTGGTGCCCCTCGGTGTGGATCACCAGCGTGCCGCGCTCGATGGTCTCCTGGCTGCGATCGCGGATGCGCCCGGCGCGACGCTCCTGGGCGGCGAGGGCGCGCTCGATGTGGTCTTGGCCGATAATCTCGGCGCCGTCGCCGGTGGCGTAGTGATCCGCCTCCTGCAGCAGATCGGTGATGGCCCGCCCGCCGGCGGCCAGCCGCTCGCTGTCATCGGCCATGCGGCTGCCGTGCTCGATCACCCGGGCCGCGGCGAAGCGGTCCAGGTGGCGTAGACGGCGCTGGCGGACCAGGGTGGCGAGCATACGGGCGTAGAGCTGCTGGGTCTCGGCGTCCCGGGGCAGGTCGTCCTCCAGGTCGGCCTCGACCTTGAACAGCTCCGGGAAGTCCGGGTCGTAGGCCGAGAGCAGGTAGTAGACCATCCGGTCGCCGAGCAGCACCACCTTGGTGCGCAGCGGCATCGGTTCCGGCTCCAGGGTGACCGTGGTCCAGAAGCCGTGGACCTGCTCCAAGGACTCGATGCGCACCTCGCCGGCGGAGAGCGTCCGTTTGAGCGATGGCCAGGCCAGCGGCTGGGTGAGGATGCGGTGGGCATCGACGATCAGATAGCCGCCGTTGGCCTGGTGCAGCGAGCCGGGGCGGATCAGGTTGAAGTCCGTGAGCAGCGCCCCCTGGTGCACGTGATGCTCGGTGCGGCCCACCAGCCGTTGGTGGGTGGGCATGTCCTCGTAGACCACCGGCGCGCCGTCGGCCGGGTCGTGGGCGAGCAGCAGGTTGGCCCGGTAGCGGCCGAGGATGTACTCCACGTGGTCTTGCTCGCCGGAGCGGAAGGCGTCCACGTGCTCGATGATGTCGTTGCGGACGGCGTCCAGGTGGGCGGCGGCCAACGGCAGCTCGCCGTAGCGCTGGCGCAGCTCCTGGATGCGCTGGCCGACCGCGAGCAGGGTCATCTCCTCATTGAGCTTGCGGACCTGCTCCTGGATCTCCTTGCGCCACTTGGGGATCTGCTTGACCACCGACTGCAGCCGCTCCTGCAGGAACTCGATGGCCTCCTGATAGCGCCGGCGCTCCTCCTCGGGCAGCTGCTGGAACTGCTCCGGCTCGATCACCTCGCCCTCCTTGACCGGGGCGAAGCTGAATCCCGAGGGGGTCTGCAGCAGCGTGACGTCGTACTGCTCCGCCTCCTTCTGGATCGCCTCGAAGGCCTCGCGCTGGCGGCGGTTGAGCTGCTGCTGCAGCTCCTGCAGCCGGTTCTGGTACTCGTCGCTTTCGAAGGTGGCCGGGATGGTGCTGCGCAGCTCCTCGATCAGCTGCTCCAGATCGTGGCGCCAGCGCGCCCCCTGGCCCGGCGGCAGGCGCAGCAGCCGCGGCCGCGTGGGCTCCTCGAAGTTGTTCAGGTAGCACCAGTCCGAGGGCGTCGCCTCGCGCGCGGCACGCTCGGCCAGCAGCCGATGGACCATCTCCAGCTTGCCGTCGCCCTCCGGCCCCATCACGAACAGATTGAAGCCCGAGGCGCGCATGCTCGCGCCCAGATCCATCGCCTCCAGGGCCCGTTCCTGCCCGGGCGGGCGGTCCATGGCCGAGAGCTCCTCGGTGGTGCGGAAACCGAGCTGCTCCGGGTCACAGACCCGGTAGAGGCGCTCCAGTGAAAGGGGCTCGGGTGCAGCCATGCTCATCTCCCATCCCTGCCGTCATTGATGCGTAGCACCCTACCACTGGTAAGACCCCAGGCGGCCTAGACGACTCCGCCCAGGCTGCAGCGACCACCAACCGTCCATCCAGACGGGTTCGCTTAGGCAAATGTGTCAATGATTCTTACATCGATTCCATTTTTCCCAACATGGAAATCGACAACGCTTTGAAATAAAAAAAGAAAAAATTTGGCACGAGGCTTGCGAGTAGTGCGGTGCCGACGCCGTCACGACGCTTCCAAGCGCAATCGGGCAACCAGCGTCGGCAGGTGTCGCAATGGCAACCAAGGGTCACGCCAATCACATTATGGGGTGTCATCATGAACAAGATTCGATCCGCACTATCCGCATCACTGCTGGCAGTGGCTGTAGGGGTACCCATGCACGCCGCTGCCGATCCTATTCCTGTTGATCTGGAGCTGGTGCTAGCGGTGGATGTCTCCGGCAGCGTCAACACCCCCCGCTATCAAGCACAAAAGACCGGCTATATTGAGGCGTTCCGCAATCCGCTGGTCCACAGCGCCATCGGCAGTGGCGTGATCGGCTCTATCGCCACGACCTACATGGAGTGGTCAGGAGCGACCCAGCAGTCGCAGCAGGTCGGCTGGACACAAATTGGCTCAGCAGCGGCGGCGAATTCCTTTGCCGACGCCATCGAGGCGACAACCAGGGCCTTCAGTGGCGCGACCAGCATCTCAGGGGCCATCGACTGGTCAGTTGACTCCATCCAAAACAATGAGTTCGCAGGCACGCGACAGATCATTGATATCTCCGGCGATGGCACCAACAACTCTGGCCGCTCAGTCACAGCCGCGCGAGACGACGCCGTAGACGCAGGAATGACCATCAATGGCATCGCCATTGAGGAGGTCACCAACTTTAGCCTCACCGATTACTTCGCAAACAACGTCATCGGCGGTGACAGCAGCTTCGTTTTGACTGCCGATACCTTCGAGGACTTCGAAGATGCCATTCTGTTAAAGCTTCAGCGCGAAATCGACCCCAACGGCATACCGGTACCCGGCACCGCGGCGCTCTTCGGCCTGGGGTTGCTGCTGCTTGCCGGTGGCGGGCGCTTCAGCCGCCGGATTGCAGGTGCTCCGGCACAGAGACCTACGGTAATGGCCTAACCAGGAAAGAGGGTGAACCGACGGCCGGGACCTTTTCCCGGTCGTTGCCAACTGCGGTTCGATGGTCCGCGCGCATTGGGGGGAGCAACATGAATCAGCACCGAAAGAAGCCGTTACATTGCGCAAGATCCGTTGTCGGGATCGCCGCACTGCTGCTTTTCGGGGCCGTGACGGGCTGCGGGCCGACCCAGATGAGCGAAGAGGAACATTTGGAGCGTGCCGCCCATTACCAAGCTGAAGGCAATCCCGAAGCCGAAGCCATTGAACTGCGTAGCGCGCTTCGGCAAAACCCCGAAAACATTGATGCTCACCACCGGCTCGGGGTTATCTATTTGAGCTTGGGGCGCACCGAGGACGCCATCCGCGCCTTGGAGCGAGCCCAGGAGAGATCCGGCGGGGATGTGGACGACGAGATCCGCTTGGATTTGGGGCGCGCCTACTGGCAAGCGCGCCGCGCTGAGGACACGCTGCAAACCCTTAATACCTCCTTCAGCGCGGCTGAGCACCAACTGGACGCGGCACTGCTACGCGGTCACGCCCTCGCCTCCGAGAACCGCATTATGGAAGCAGAAGCGGCGTATCGTCAGGCATTGCGGAACGACCCTGAACGCCTCAGCGCTATGGTCGGGTTGGCCCGCATGCGGGCCACATCGGGAGACAAGGCGGAAGCTCGAAAACTCGTTGAGTCGGCGCTCGAGCACGACGAGAGCTATGGGCCGGCGTGGAGACTGCTTGGCGAACTAGAGCAGTCCACCAACCCCAATGCCGCCGAGGCAGCCTTTACCCGCAGCATCGAGGATCAGCAAACCGCCGATGCTGGCCGCTTCCATCGGGGGCTACTTCGGTTGCAGAGGGGCGATTTGGAAGGAGCCCGGGAGGACGCACAAGCGCTGGAAGGGCACGACAGGCAACTCCCCCACGCTGCCTACCTCCGCGGCGTAACTCACTTTTTCGCCGACGACTTCGCGGCCGCGGCAGATGAGTTTGAAGACGTGCTGCGGCGCATGCCGGACCACCATTCCTCGGTTCTCTTCGCTGGCTTGGCGCACTTCGGCCGTGGCTCCTCAGCACAGGCGGAATCCCGCCTCGAACAGGTTCTCCAACAACATCCTGGCTTTCCGCCGGCGGTAAGAGTGTTGGCCGCATTGCGGGAGGGCCGCGGTGATACGGCCAATGCCGAGCGTTTGTTGCAGGAACTCATCGATACGAACCCCGGAGACTTGGCATCGATTCATCAGCTGGCCCGTCTCGAATTAGCCGAAGGCCGACTCGATGACGGCTTACCCCGCTTGGTGGCGTGGGCACAAAGCCAACCGCAATCGGTGAGGGGCCGACTGACCTTGGCCCGCGCCCACTTGGCCGATGGCGAGGCCGATCTCGCCATCGAACAGCTGCAGACGGCTCAGAAGATGGCGCCCGATGCCCTTGAGCCGAGAGTTACATTAATTGTGCATTACCTGGAGAACAGCCTCTATCAGGAGGCGTTGGAAGAGGCTGAGGACCTGGTGGAACGCCATCCCGATGAAGCCGTGGCCCACAATCTCGCTGGCACGGCACTGCTCGGACTGCAACGTCCTGACAGCGCCAGGGACGCC
>NZ_JAJNRD010000026.1:0-32526 GCF_022228055.1 Halorhodospira sp. 9621 | reverse complement strand
AGCCCCCTTGGAGACCCGCATGCTGGGCGCATTGCAGCGGTGCCTTGCGAGCGGTCTCGCATACGACACTCTCCAAGGCTGCCCGAGTCGCGTGAAGGGCCGCATTTCAAACTCTTACCCATCTGATTATGAAAGAGTTTCTGTGGCGCGAGGGGTGCCCGGGGGATCGCCCACCACTGGACCCCTCGCCCGCCAGAGGCGCGTTAGCGCCCACACCCGTAACGCTACACGATGGTGGGCTCGCGCTCCACCGGCTCGAACGTCTTACCCAGGCTGGTGACTTTGGGCTCCACCCGATCCGCGGGCCCAACCTCCAGCAGGACGACGTGATCGACGTCGTGCTGGATGATTCCGTCGAGCAGGGCGATCAGCTCTGCGTGCCGCTTCTGCGATAACCGGCACTGGAAGACGGACAGCTGCAGCCACTCACCGTAACCTTTCATGATCTTGAAGACCCGGCGCCAGCGTTTCTGGTCACGGATATCGTACGCGACCACGTATAAGCGCTCCTCCATGGCTCACCTCGTGGTGAAGTTGGGGTAGTCCATCAGCTCACCGAGCAGGAACCGGCCTAGCAGACGTGCCTGCAGTTCCAGCAGTCGGCGATAGCTGATCCGATAACCGAACAGGGGATGGGTCACCTCCTGGGACAGACGGCGCTCGTACGCCGCGATGAACCGCTTCCGTCCATCGGGGGTGAGGTTCACGCCAGATCCGGCAGCGATAAAGTCACTCGGGCGCACCTCCCCGTTGTTGATCGCCATGAGAACGGCGGAGTCGGCCAGCAGCGGCCGGAACGGCTCCATCATATCCAGCGCCAGGGCCGGCCGGCCGTACCGGGGCTGGTGGTAGAAGCCCCGGTACGGGTCGAATCCGACCGCGGAGAGGGTCACCGACCAGGTCCGCGTCAGCAGCGAGTAGCCGTAGGAGAGCATGGCGTTGACGGGATCCGTGGGAGGCCTGCGGTTCCGGGTCGTGAAATCGAAGGGTAGCCCGTCACTCTCGCCATCCCGCCTGATCAGGCATCGGAACCGGCCGAAGTAGATGGCCGCCGCATTCCCCTCGATGCCCAGCAACTCGGCCAGGCTGCGGGCTCGTTCCGCTTGCTCAGCCAGGCGCTTAAGCTCGCGTAACGGTTGACGGTTTTCGTCCTCGCTACGCCAGTTCCGCCGCATCATCACGCGACTGTTCACGATCTTGGCGCGCACGAATCCCCGCGCCAGGCGCAGGCATACCTGCTCATCGAAACTGCCACGGTATTGGGCCGTTCGCAGCTCCACATTCTTATGACCAAGGCCGCTTGTATGCCCCAGGAACCACCCGCCGTAGGAGTGCCAGGTTACCGGGATCTCGCGACGCATCAGCTCGTGGAGGGTCGGCGTCGTGATGTACGTGTTCCCCATCACCACGACCTGGGAGATGTCGATCAGACGGGGCAAGGCCTGGCGCTCGTCCTCGACACGAACCTCCAGGTTCTCCCCTTTCTTGGCGATCTTGGCCCGGTTGGCCTGCACGTAGAGCGGCAGCGCCTCGTCGCGAGCGACCGCGATGGGGCGCAGCGGCTGGTCATCCTGCCGGCGCAGGAAGTTGACTTCATCCGGAAGGCAGATGGACACCAGGGAGCACCGGGGGCACTTGGGGCTATCCTCCAGCGGCGGTGGTATCCGGCCCCCGGCCGCCAGCAAACGCAGGCCGTTGATTGCCGAGAGGGTCTGGTTCCTGAGCGCTTCATCGAAGGACACCGAGACCCGCTCGCGGGAACCGATAAAGTAGAGGTAGCCGCTTGGGCACTCGTATCCGTGCTCTTCCAGGAGCAGACCTTGGGCGCACAGTTGCACGAGCTCAGGCTCGTAGGCGCCTTTGGCCACGTGGGGGCGCTTACCCCGCTTGTAATCCACCGGGGTAACCTCGCCATCCCCATGCCCCTCGACCAGGTCCATCTTGGCGATCAGGCCAATCTGGTTGGAGGAGAGCGTGATGGATCGGGCGTGGATCCGCTCGCCTTCTTCGGCGTCACCCCCCGCTGGCAGTGGATCCTTGCTGCGCCGCCCACTCGTCTGAGCCTGATCGACCCGACGGTGTCCGTATCGCCCCTGCACGGTATCTGCTGAATCGGCCCACTCGCCCTGGACCCACTCCAGGTAGGCCAGCCGCGGGCAGTAGACAAACTCGTTGACCATGCGAGCCGGCAGCAACGGGACGTCGGCGGTGAACTCCGGAAACGGCAGGGGTAGTTCCTGCTGCTGGGGGCCATCGGTGTGTTCCGTCACGGCACACCTCCTGTGTTGTGGGATCACGCCCGGGCGCAAACCCTTCTCCCGCGTCACCACGATCTCCACGCCACCGAGACGGACGGCTACGTGAATGATCGTTTCCGCCAGAGCCTTCTGGCGCTTCTTGCACCTTGCGCATAACCACTCGGCCGTCCACGGCAAATAGCAGGCGCTAGACGTCAGTCATGGGTTGGACAAAAGAGCCCCAACCCGAAATGACACCCAAACCCCAGCGCCACCGGACCCTCCACCGGCTCCGGGAAGGTGAGGCGCACGAACTGACCCCGGGTGTCCGGCTGCCGCAGACCCGGCTTGCTGCGGAAGCGGTGGAAATGGACGGGACGCCGCGGGCGCCCGTCCGGGCCTTCCCAGCGCGCCTGTTCGATACGGACCTCGGGCTCCGGCCAGCCGCGCTCCCGGCACTCGCGGGCAATCTGCTCGGCGACCCCGAAACGCTTCTTGGCGTACCAGGGGTGGAGGTACGGCGTGACCGAGGACCACGTCCGCGCCCGGCCCAGGTACGGGGATTCCGGCCAATCGGCTGCCCCCCCTGCCCCCTCGAATAGCACTTGCCACTCGCCACCATCTCTCTCCCAAAGCCGGGTGATACGATCCAGCGCGCGGAGCGCCTCCGCCGAGAGGCCATCGGGGGCGTAGACCAGGATGTGGTCGATCTTCCCGTCTCCATCGGCGTCCTCCGGCAGGTAGAAGGCGTGGCCGTGGCGGTTACCGGCGGGCAGGCCGTGGCCCGAGAGCACGGCGGGTACATGGCCGCCGTTGGCCTGCTCGGCCTTCTTGATGGCCGCCAGGCGCGTGATCTCGCCGATGCGGACCGCGTCTTCCAGACGGGGCAGCGGCTTGCCGGCCAGTGCCAGGCGGGCGGTGGTAGCGTGCGCTCGGCGTCGGGGGCGGCGTGCAACCCGCCCGCCGCGCTGGGTGAAGGCGTCGGAGGGACGCTGGTAGAGCACCGGCCGCGCCCCCGGGGGCTGGCTCCAACCAGCCCGCTGCAGCTCCGACGTCTCCAGGCGGAGGGCATCCAGGAAACGCTCCGGCAGGGTGGCAAGGATCTCGCGCTGGGGCTTCTTCAGCTTCTTGGCATCCAGGCCGTGGGCGTCGATCACGGCGGCCCGCCAAGGTGGATAATCCTCCGGGGGCGCAGGGGCCATCAACCGGACCGGATCCAGCGCCTCACCGGTCTCGGGATCGATTGAGAGTTCCGCCGGACAGCAGTCCAGCTCGCCCTCCCAGCCCTCCAGGCGCCGCGCCTCCACCCAGCTCTCCGCGCGGCCGAGAAAGCCCAGATCGCGGAGGAGGTCATCGAGCAGCGCGCGCTCTGCCGGTTCCAGGGTCACATCGGACCAGTGGGCGATAAGCTCGGCCTCCGGCTCCAGGCGCAGGAAGGCGTCGAAGATCAGCGAGGTGTCCTCACGACCACCCTTGAATCGGCCCTGGGGCATGTAGTGACGGCTGTGGGCGCGCACGCCGCGCGGGAGTCGGTAGCGGGGAAGCGTCCCGGCCAGCCGCTCCACCAGCGCGGTGAGTACCGACTCGGGGTGGCGTTCGGTGTCGGCCTTACGGTGCCAGGTAGCCACCAGCGCGCGCAGGATGCGCCACGGTGACGGCGGCCACTCCACCTCGGCCTCGTTGACGTGCCGGCCCCAGGGCGTGGCGTGGTAGCGCCCGGCGGGGAAGCGGAAGGCGATGGTGACCATGGCTACTTCCTGTAGGTGACTTCCGTGATCCGCGGGTCATTGAGGAGACCTTCCTGGCCCACCGCCTCGATCAGGCCCGGAAGCGCCGCTTCCAGGTCGGTCAATGCGGGCACGTCGAAGCCCTCGGGCCGAGTCACCCGCAGCGCCTGGCACTCCAGGTCGCAGGCAGTGCGCAGCCGCAGCCCCGCCTCGAGGAAGCGCTGCACCTTGAACAACGCCAACGCCACCAGCAGCCGCTCCGCCGCCTCGCCCAGGCGGAAGGCGCGGATCTGCGCCAGGTCCAGGTTGAAGTAGGCGGTGATGCGCGGGGCGACAAACTCGTCCCGGGCGTAGGGGACGTTGCCGAAGCCCTTGGAGGTATCGCCGCTCGGATCCACGGTATCCACTTTCACCCCGCCACTCGGGGCGACCTGCACGTCTTCCGCCTCGATGAAGGCCGAGAGCGCCCGGGGAAGCCGCAACCGACCGCCCGCGAGCTCCTTCTTAGCCAGGAACACCCCGTGCAGGGCGGCGTTAGTATCCACCCGCACCAGGGTCTCGGCGAGCTTGCGGATATCCACCCGGCCCTGCTCCATGCCGGCCAGCTCCTCCTTGAGCATATTCAGGACCGTAGTGTCCTTGCCCTCCAGGATGTAGGGCGAATTCAGCCGGTGCGCCTCGAGCACGGAGGTGGTCAGCAGCTCGCCGTTGGCGTTGCTGACACGGACATAGGGCAATCCTTGTAACGGCGCCACCCAGTCCTCGCTGGCGTCGTCCCAGCAGACCGCCTCGAGGCGGTTGGCCATGCTCTGGGCCGACTCCACGAGCAGCATCCGGCCGTTGCCGTCGGGCGCGGGGTACTCGGCAGCGCCCAGGTCGGGGAAGCCGGTGGGCTGGAAACGGGTCCCCTGGATCGGTTGCAGATCCGCCTCCAGGAGCAGGCGCGGCGTGTCCGCGAGGGTGTCGAGACTGAGGGGCATGGCAGGACTCCTGTCAGTGGTTCTCGTTGGTTTCGGCGGCAGCAGGCTCAGTGACGCTACCCGGCGCTAGCGCCTTCAGGGCGGCATCGGAGATCGGCACCATGAGCGCCGCCAGCAGGCGGCGGCCATCAGCGATTCCGGGCGCCACCTGCTGGAAGCCGGTGCCGATGCCGGCGGCGCGGCGACGGCGCCGCCCCAGCTCCAGGGCGCCGGCAACATCATGGGCCTCCAGACGGCGGAGGAGATCCGCCTTGAGCGGCAGCGCTCGATCCGGCGGCAGCACCCCGGCACGGCGGAGCTGCTCGTCAGTGCAGAACAACGGCTTGAGCAGACGGTAGGCGGCGGGCAGGGGCGCCTCGCGCTGCGCCCGCGGCGGGCCTGGGGGGATCCGTACCAGCATCAGCCCGGGCAGGAGCTCGGTCAGGCGCTGTTCATCCACCTCGCCGCTGAGCCAGGCAGCCACGTCGGCCAACGGGGCGGTTCGGGAGCCCCGCAGCGGCTTGTCGGCAAGCTCGCCCTGGTGGGCCTCGAGCAGGCGGCGGTGCAGGGTGGCGGCTAGGTTGTCGGCCAGCGAGGCACCGACGGCCCAGGTGACGGCGTGGGTGTCGTCCGCGGCCCAGCTCGGATATCGGCTTGCCGTCTCCGGGGCGAGATGAGCGCGCATGGGCATCCGCTCGCCCGCCTTGCCATCACGCCCGTGCACTCCGGCCAGGGCGGCAGCGAGAGCCAGCTCCGGGCTGCCATCGTCGGCGCGGGTGAGCCACTGCGCTGACAGCGCCGGCACCGGCGGGCACGCCTCACGCGCTTTCGGGCTGCGCGCCAGGTGGAGCTGGATGGCGCCCAGCACGGCGAGCAGCCGGCGCACGGCGGGAGCCGTGTCGTCACGACGCGTAGCCAGCTCGAAGACCGCGTCCTCCAGGCGCCGGGCCAGGGAGGCCACCCGGTTCGCACCATCCCCGCGCGCATGACGGCGGAAGCGATCCAGCCAGCCGCCGGCATCCAGCTCGTCGATCAGGTCGGCTGCCGGGTTGCGTTGCACGGTGACGCGGTTGAGGGGCGTAGCAAAGTAGGCCTTTCCCGAGCGCATCAGAAAGGCGTAGCGCTGAAAGCTTTCCAGTCCCCGTTCCACGCCGAGATGCGAGACCGCCCGCACGAAGTCCAGGCCATCACGGGCAGGCCGGCGCCCGAGGGTGACACGCCCCTCCGCAAGGACACCCTGCAACTCGGCGAGCCCCACTGGCGCGCTCCACAGGGGCGCCCAGAACTCAGCGCGTGCGTTGTCCTCGTCGCCCAGGGCGGCGCCGCCGCTGCCAGCACCGGTGGCGCGTACGGTGAAGGGATAGCTCAGCGCGCCGGGGGTGGAGCCTTCCAGCCGGCGCGTGGCGGTCGCTGCAAACAGCAGGGCCCCCTCCAGCATGAGGGTGAAGTCCCACGGATTGACCAGCGGCTTATCGATTTCGAAACCGGCCGTCTGGTTCGGACCACCGGCCTCCCCCGGAGAGAACTGCCCGACCTTGGCGGTGGGCAGACCGGGCCCCGCGCGGTCGAAAAGGGCCTCGTCCAGCCAACCGACCGCCTCTGGCCGGGCCTGACCAGTTTCCGGATCCAGCAGGGCAACCAGCCGCTGCATGAAGTTGTTGGTGAAGTCGAGCCGACCGTCGTTACCCCCGGTGCCCAGAAGGGGCGGATAGTGCGGGCTGTCCTCGGTGAGCAAGACCGCCGCGTCCAGCCAGGCCAGCGCCGCCTCGGGCAGCTCGGCTCGGAGCTCCGCCAGCAACGCCGCCTTGTCGTCACCGGCCGGGCGCTCTTGATAGCCGTGCGCCTCCAGGATTTGCCGAATAGCGGTGATTGTGGCTCTGAGCGGGTCGAGCCGTTCCGCCGGCGCATTGGAAAGGGGCTCGATACCGTCCTGGTTGTCCTTCGGATAAAACCCGCTGCCACCGTTCCAAGGCGCCAGGATCGGCGTCGGCCGATATTCCTCCAGAAAGAACCGCTTCAGTTCCTCCGCATCCAGCCGGCTCTCCAGCACGAACTGCTCGTTCTGCCAGCAGCCGCGGGCTTCCGGGTCGGCCTGCTCGACGACCAGGCGCAGGATGCCCAGGGCCTTGAGGTAACTCGCCAGAGGGACCGGCGTGCAACCGGAAAGGACAAGGCGATGCTCCCCCGAGACAGAGTTCCCGTCATACCCCGAAGAAGGTTCGCTGACACTCCGCGAGGTGCTTGCCTCCGTTGTGCTCGCGCGGGGTACAGCGGCCAGGTATTTTGCCGTTTGTTCGAGCTCGATCATGGCTTCCAGACGGCGCCGCGGAGACAGCTGCATGCTCCGCCGGATCTCGGCGCGGCGGGCGCCTTCAAAGGTGGCGGACTCCCAGGGATCTTTCGTATTCCTAGTCATCACCCGGCTCCTGGCGACGCTCCTCGATGATCCATTGCAAGTGCTGGATGTCGTCGCGATCCCGGTCCCGATCAGCGATGCGCTTCATAGCGATCAGTGTTTCCGGGGTGACGGCGCGGATCTCAACGCCCGACTCGATGGGGTAACGATCAGCCCGCTGGTACTCGTCCTCGAAGGAGAACGGTTCCGTAACGAATACATCGATGGTGGTTTCAGGGTGGGTATCGCTAAAGAGCGAGAACACCTGCATGTGTTTGTTCTCGATCCAGTCGTCGCGCTGCACCGGATCCGCAAAGCTTTCCATGGACACGGGCACCCTTGGTCGGTAACCGAGCCCCGCCAGGGCTTGCATAGCGGCTTGGGCATTTTCCGGTGAAAGCTCCACGACCAGATCCAGATCCTGCGTCATCCGCGCATAGCCGTGAAGATTGACCGCCACGCCGCCGGCTACCAGAAAGCGAACACCAGCATCATCCAGTGCCCCAACCACGGCGACGATGCTATCGAGCTTCATGCCTCCCCCTCCCGCGCCGACGCGCGCCAGTCGGCGATGCGCAGCAGCGCCTCCAGCCACGCGAGCCGGAAGGGGCCGTGCGCCTCCAGCAGGCGGCGGGTGCGCTCGCTCCAGGACGGCCCCTGGGGGCCGCGCCCCAGGCGCATGAGGCCCAACCGCAGCTCGGTGGCGGGCAGGGACACCGGTCCCCCCTGAAGCGCCGGCAGGCGATCGCCGTGCCACACGCCGCGGGCGTACAGCCGGCCGGCGTCGGCAGCGTCCGGGGGCTCCGGCTCGTTGGGCAGGGCGCGCAGGCCAAGACGGACACGCCCGTGGTGCGCGGCGATGAGGTAGGCGATCAGATCCCGCTCCGCGGCCGATCGCTCCGGGGCGCCGTGCTCCAGCCACGCCAGGGCCGAGGCGAGCTCGTGGCGGAGACCGGGCCGTGGCTCCCGCCGGCCTTCTGGATCCAGCCGGTGGTAGTCCGGCCGACCGCCGCCGGTAGACTTGGCCCACGGGCCGTCCGGATCGTCGGGGGTGGCACCGATGCCGCGCTGGAAGGCCTCGTGGGCCTTACCCACGTCGTGCCAGTAAGCGGCAGTCTCCAGCAGCGCACGCGCGGCCTCATCCAAGGCGAGGGCGTCGGCCAGCTCCCGCGCAGCCGCAGCGACGTGGTCCAGATGGTCGGCCAGCGGGACCGTGTGCCCGGTGGCGGTCAGCCGGTCGTCGCCGTAGCCCTCATCGGCCTGACTGCCGGCGGCCTCGGCGATGACATCGACCGGGGCGGCAGCGCCCGGCACGAAACCGCGATGCGGATCGTAGCCACCATCGCCGGCAGCCAGCATCAGGGTCTGGCCCGGACGGACCTCCTCGGCGCGGCGAACCGGCGCCCAAACCCCCTGCTGGCGCTCGCCGGCCAGCGGATCGAAGCGCCAGGCCGCTGGCGCTTCGCGATGGACCGCCTTTTTCCGCGCCGCGGGAAGCTTTTTCTTAAGATGCTCCTGGACCTGCGTGACGGAGGCCGGACAGAGCTCGGCGCGCTCGGGCGCCGCCTGCTGCGCCGCGCCCTCGCGATCCACATCGCGCCAGAAGAGGTGCACCTGCGGCGTACCGATGTCGCGGATGTAGGGCGAAACATCCACGTCGAAGCCGGAAAGGTCGGGATCGGTATTGAACAGCTCCAGCAGGTCGCGCCGGCGGAGCACCTGGGCGGCGACCGGCGGCTCGGTGACCGGGGGCAGATCCTGCGGAGCGGCGGAAGGGGCAGCCTGGAGCTGCTCCCGGGCGCGGCTCAGCGACTCCGGCTCGTAGGGTAGCGCCACCCCCTTGGCCGTCTCGTCCATGTCGACCCAGTAGACGCGGGCATCTTCAAACCGGCCGGCGCGGTTGCAGCGACCAAAACGCTGCACCAGGGAGGCCCAGGGCGCTAGCTCGGTGAAGAGCACGCGGCTGTCGAGATCGACCCCAGCCTCCACCGCCTGGGTGGCGATGACGATCCGCCCGCCACCCTCTGGCGCTTGGTGCAGCTGCGCTTCGATCGCGGCGCGCTCAGCCGGGCGGAAACGTGCGTGCAGGAGGAGCCGATCGGCGCCGGCGTCCGCCAGCGCGTCGTAGAGCCCCTGCGCCCGCTCGACGCGGTTGACGATGACCAGCGTCTGCTCGCCGGGGTGGTGGGCGGCACGGATCTCATCTGCCAGGGCGGCGACGTAGGCGTCCTGCCCTTTCTTGGTCGCGTCATCGAGACGGGTGGCGGCGGCCTCCAGCGTTTTCGGCGCGCCCACGCGGGCGGCCACCTCCGGCACAGAGCGGTCCGTATCGTCCAGAGTCAGCCGCGCCACCCCATCCTGGCGGTGGCGGCGGAAGTCCACGGTATCGAGCCACTCCGCCTGCAGGGTGGCGGAGACCCAGATACTGCGCGACGGGCCGGTCGTGCCCAGATCGCGCCGGAATGCCTCCAGCTGCGCGGTGGTGGGCAGGGCCGGACCCATCAGCTGGACCTCGTCGAACACCCACAGGGCGTCGTTGTGCAGCAGGGCATGGTGAACCGGCCACTGGTAACGGCTCATGCCGTAGCCGCGCATCAGCGCGCGGGAGAGGAGCATGTCCTGGGTGCCCACCAGCACGGCGTCCTGCTCTGGATAGGCCGCCCAAGCCCCGCGGCGCAAATCTGCCTCGCCGCCCATCAGCGCATGCACGGCCACCCGATCCGGTTCCCCGGCATCGCCGAGCACGCCCAGGCGGCTGAGCCAGTCCCGGATGTTTTGGACGGTCTGCTCGACCAGCACCCGCATCGGCAGACACCAGACCAGCCGCCGTGGGGTCTCGGGATCGGGCGCCTCCTGCAGCCCATCGGGCCGGATACCGCGGCGATGCGCCCACGCCAGGGTGACGGCGGCGGTCTTGCCCAACCCCGTAGGAACTTCGAGGCATTCGGGCCAGGGGCCCTTAGCGAGGCGGCGCTGGTAGGGGTAAGGACGCCGCGCCTGGCCGAGCGCGGCAGCGAACAAGGTGTCGTAACTCATTCAAGCTCTCCCTAGCCGGCAGGTCGGCCCACCCAGGCACATCCCGACGCTACCCTGAAGCGACGACAGATGGCGTCGCGACCAGCACCGAAACCTCCGTGGGATCCACATTACCACCCACCGACACAGGGATTAAGAACGCCGGCGCAGCAGCCGCAGTGCCCCGTGCTCCCATCGCCACCCCCTGGAACCCCGGCGTCTACTAACACATAGGCGCCGAAATGATAATATTCTTCAGGGCTATTCACACTCGTGAGAACAAGCATGCAGCGCGGGCCCACCGGTAGCTACGTTCGAGTTTCCTCCGCCGCCAACGAGGAGGCGTGGGCGTTCATCCCCTCAGCACTGCCCCCGCAGCCCCCTCCGGACCTGAAGGGAGCACGCGGGCGGCTGCACGATCAGGCGCTGTTGGCTTGCGGGCGTCTGGACGCCATCACCGCACTGCTCCCGGAGCCGGAACTCTTCCTATACGCGTACGTCCGTCGCGAGGCGGTGGTCTCCAGCCAGATCGAGGGAACACGGTAACGGGCGGATCGGGCGGCTGCTCATCGCCCTTATCCTTCATCAGGAAGGAATCCTCAACCAGCCCTTGCTGTATCTCAGTCTGTACTTCAAGCAGCACCGCGATGAGTACTATCGGCTGCTCGACGTGACGCGCCGTGACGGCGACTGGGAAGCGTGGCTCGATTTCTTCCTGGAGGGCGTTCTGACCACCGCCAACGGAGCGGTAGAGACGGCGCACCGACTGCTGGGCGTCTTCCGAGAAGATCAGCAAAGGGTGGAGGGACTGGGACGCGCCGCCGCCAATACCTTGCGCGTTCACCATGCCCTCGGCACCCGACCGCTGGCCTCGATCAATGATCTCGCCCAGCGTAGCGGGGTGGCCTACCCGACAGCTGCGCGGGCGGTCGAGGCGCTGGAACGCCTGGGCATCCTCCGGGAGGTGACCGGGCGGCGCCGCGACCGGGTGTTCGCCTACGAGCGGTACATCCAGATCCTCAATGAAGGCGCCGATCCCTTGTGAGCAACCACCCCGGGCCAGACCCGGTTACCGCGACCTCGCAAGCCCTCGTATAGCCGCACTCACCCGCGCCGGCCCAGCAGCGCAGCAGCCGCGGCGCGCAGATCGTCCTCGGCGACGCCGAGCTCCTGGATCTCCTCCTTGACCCGCTCCTCTTTCTCCTGCGGGTTCACCGGCGAGAGCAGCAGCCGGCCCTTGCGGGTCACCACCACCTCGAAGTAATCGACATCCGAGAACTGCCCGGCGATCTCCGGCGGCAGGCGCACCTCGTTCCACTCCGTCTTGCGTGCGAGCACGGTCATGACGGCCTCTCCTGTTTCTGACCTGATCCTGCATCAAAACTTGGCACACCGCGCGCCGGCCGGGAAGTCCCCTGAGCCGGGGCCCACTTGCCGAGCGTCTACTTTCCTCAGACACTATTTTTTCTCATTGTTTACAGAAACGACCGAAGAGACGCCAGCCATGGCTACCCAAGCGCCGCAAGAAGCCGACCCGGACCGCCGTGTCCTGACCGAAGCCGTGACCAACGCCGCCGATCTCCTCGGTTTGTCCAACCGCCAGCTCGCCGAAGTGATTGGCGTGAGTGCGTCGACCGTCTCGCGGATGCAAAGGAGGGCCTACCACCTCCAGCCCGGCACCAAGGCGTGGGAGCTGAGCCTGCTGCTTGTCCGGGAGGCGAGGTCCCTCGGGGCGATTTGCGCTGGCGACGAGCGGGTCATGCGCCAGTGGATGCAACACCCCAATCACGATCTGGGTTGTGTACCGTCAACCAGGATTCAGCACGTGGACGGCCTCGTGGAAGTCGTCGACTATCTTGATGCCCACCGTGCCGTGCTTTGAACGTCATGCCTCCAACGCTGACACTCCACACCGAAGACCGTCTTCCAGATGCCCGGCCCGGCCGGATAGACGACGCGACACGCTGAGCCGGAACGGACACCGTAAGGACATGGCCATCGGCTCTGACGCGACCGCCGAGCGATCCTTTACAATGCTCGGCCAACGCGGGCTTTCGGTCAGGTGATCAAGGGTATGGAGATCAGCGAGGCACGGCTCACCCACCTCAAGGAGCTTGAGGCGGAGAGCATCCACATCATCCGCGAGGTCGCCGCGGAGTTCGACAACCCGGTGATGCTCTACTCCATCGGCAAGGACTCCTCGGTGATGCTGCGCCTGGCGCTCAAGGCGTTCTACCCGGGCAAGCCGCCCTTCCCCCTGATGCACGTGGACACCACCTGGAAGTTCCGCGAGATGATCGCCTTCCGTGACCGCATGGCGCGCGAGTCGGGCATGGAACTGATCGTCCACATCAACCAGGAGGGCGTCGAGCAGGGCATCGGGCCGTTCAGCCACGGCTCCAAGGTGCATACCGACGTCATGAAGACCCAGTCGCTCAAGCAGGCGATGGACCGGCACCGCTTCGATGCGGCCTTCGGCGGCGCCCGCCGCGACGAGGAGAAATCCCGCGCCAAGGAGCGCGTCTACTCCTTCCGCGACCGCCACCACCGCTGGGACCCCAAGGGGCAGCGCCCGGAGCTCTGGCAGCTCTACAACGGCCGCGTCCACAAGGGCGAGAGCATGCGCATCTTCCCCCTGTCCAACTGGACGGAGCTGGATATCTGGCAGTACATCTACCTGGAGGACATCCCCATCGTCCCCCTCTACTACGCCGCCGAGCGCCCGGTGGTCGAGCGCGACGGCACCCTGATCATGGTCGACGACGAGCGCATGCCGCTGGAGGAAGGCGAGCAGCCGCGCTACGAGAAGGTCCGCTTCCGCACCCTCGGCTGCTACCCGCTCACCGGCGCGATCCGCTCCGAGGCCGATACCCTGCCGGAGATCATCCAGGAGATGCTGCTCACCCGCACCTCCGAGCGGCAGGGGCGGGTCATCGACCACGACTCGGCGGGGTCGATGGAAGAGAAAAAACGCCAGGGGTATTTCTGATCATGTCCCACGCCTCCGATCTGATCGCCACCGACATCGAAGCCTATCTCAAGCAGCACGAGCACAAGGATCTGCTGCGTTTTATCACCTGCGGCTCGGTGGACGACGGCAAGAGCACCTTCATCGGGCGGCTGCTCCACGACTCGGCGCTGGTCTACGAGGACCAGCTGGCCGCGGTACGCCAGGACTCGAGTCGCTACGGCACCACCGGCGACGACGTGGACCTGGCGCTGCTCGTCGATGGCCTGCAATCCGAGCGCGAGCAGGGCATCACCATCGACGTCGCCTACCGCTACTTCTCCACCGACAAGCGCAAGTTCATCATCGCCGACACCCCGGGCCACGAGCAGTACACCCGCAACATGGCCACCGGTGCCTCGACGGCGCAGCTGGCGGTGATCCTGGTCGACGCCCGCCACGGGGTGCAGGTGCAGACCCGCCGGCACAGCTACATCTGCGCGCTGCTGGGCATCCGCCACGTCGTGCTGGCCATCAACAAGATGGACCTGGTCGACTGGGATCAGGGCGCATTCGAGCGCATCCGTGACGAGTACACGGCCTTCGCGCGCCGGCTCGGCATCCCCGACGTGCGCTGCGTGCCGCTGTCCGCGCTCAAGGGCGACAACGTCGTCCACCGCAGCGAGCAGATGCCGTGGTACGACGGCCCGACGCTAATGGAATTTCTGGAGACGATCGAGGCCAAGGCCGACCGTAACCTGCGTGATCTGCGCCTGCCGGTGCAGACCGTGATCCGCCCCTCCCACGACTTCCGCGGCTTCGCCGGCACCCTGGCCGCCGGCACGGTCCGCCCCGGTGATGAGGTCGTCGCCCTACCCTCCGGGCTGCGCAGCCGCGTGGAGCGCGTGGTCACCTACGACGGCGACCTAGACGTGGCCTTCCCGCCGCAGTCGGTGACCGTCACGCTGGCCGACGAGATCGATATCTCCCGCGGCGACGTCCTCGCCAGCCCACGGCGACCGGCGACGGTGGACGACACCCTGGATGCGCGCATCGTGTGGATGGCCGAACAACCCCTGCTGCCCGGACGCCAGTACGACATCAAGCTGGGCACGGCCACCGTCCCGGCGGTGGTCGAGCGCATCCACCACCGCATCGACGTCAACACCCTCGAGCACCACCAAGCGGAGGAACTCGGGCTCAACGAGATCGGCCTGTGCCGCGTCCAGCTCTCGGCGCGGGTGCCGTTCGACCCCTACGAGGAGATCGCCAACACCGGCGCGTTCATCGTCATCGACCGGATGAGCCTGCACACCGTCGGCGCCGGCATGGTCACCCGCGCCGCCACCGAGGCCGCCGGCGCCGAGACCGACGTGCCGCGCCGCCAGCTGGCGCTGAGCAAGGCCCAGCGCGCCGGGCAGAAGGGCCAGCGGCCGTGCATCGTCTGGCTCACCGGCCTGTCCGGCTCGGGCAAGTCGAGCCTGGCCAACGCCCTGGAGCAGGCACTGTTTCGCCGCGGCTACCACAGCTACCTGATCGACGCCGGCAACGTCCGCCACGGCCTGAGCCACGACCTGGACTTCAGCCGGGACGCCCGGGCCGAGAACATCCGCCGCATCGCCGAGACGGCCACCATGTTCGTCGACGCCGGGCTGATCACCGTCTGCGCCAGCCTCTCGCCCTACCGCGACGACCGCGCCATGGTCCGCGAGCGGGTGGAGCCCGGCGAGTTCATCGAGGTGTACGTGGACGCCCCCATCGAGGCGTGCCGCGCTGCGGACTTGGACGGCCTCTACACCCGCGCCGACGCCGGCGAGATCCAGGGGCTGCCAGGCGTGGACATCCCCTACGAGGCGCCGGAGCAGCCCGAGGTCCACGTCGATACGGTGGCGGAGGATCTGGAGACCTCGGTTCGCCGGATCCTTGCCGCCCTGGAGGAGCGCGGGGTGCTGCGCTAGCCCGCCCCGCGCCTACCTACCCTTTGAGCACGCCGAGCGGACGCAGCCGGGCCACCCGGCGGCCGATGCCGGCGTGGGCGACCACGTCCACCACGTCGGCCACGTCCTTGTAGGCCTCGGCCAGCTCCTCGGCCACCGTATCCCGCGACGAGGCGCGCACCTCGATGCCGGCGGCGGCCAGCTCGGCATCCAGGTCCCGCCCCTTGGCCGCCCGCTTGGCCTGACGGCGGCTTAGCCGGCGCCCGGCGCCGTGGGCGCAGGAGCCGAAGGTCTCGGCGTAGGCACCCTGGGTACCGAGCAGGACGTAGGAGTAGCGGGTCATGTCGCCGGGCAACAGCACCGGCTGCCCCAGCCCGCGCAGGTCCTCGGGCAGCTCCGGATGCCCCGGCGGGAAGGCGCGGGTGGCCCCCTTGCGGTGGACGCACAGCTCGCGCTCCTCGCCGTCGATCCGATGGCGCTCGAACTTGGCGATGTTGTGCGAGACGTCGTAGACCAGCTCCAGGTGTGCGGTCTCGCCGAGGACCTCGGCGAAGACCTGGCGCACTTGCTGGGTCATGGCCTGGCGGTTGACGTAGGCGAAGTTGGCGGCGGCCTGCATGGCCCCCAGGTAATCCCGGGCGGCGGAGCAGCTCAGCGGCGCACAGGCCAGCTGTCGGTCGGGCAGCTCGATGCTGTTGCGCCCGGTGATCCGCTCCATGGTCACCAGGAAGTCATCACAGACCTGGTGGCCGAGCCCGCGCGAGCCAGAGTGGATGAGCACGGTCAGCGTCCCCGCCTCCAGCCCCAGGCGCCGGGCAGCGGGCTCGTCGTAGACGGCGTCGACGCAGCCGATCTCGATGAAGTGGTTGCCGGAACCGACGGTGCCCACCTGATCCCGGCCGCGCTGGATGGCCCGATCGCTGACCGCCTCGGGGTCCGCACCGGGCAGCCGGCCACCGTCCTCGATCCGCCCCAGGTCCGCGGGCTCGCCCAGCCCCACCTCGACGGCCCACTCCGCCCCCTCGCGCAGCAGCCGGCGCATGTCCCGGTTGCGCAGCAGGGTATCGCTGTACCCCCGCCCCACGCCGGCCGGAATGCGCTCGAAGAGCCGATCCATCAGGCGCGGCAAGTGGGTGCCGAGCTCCTCGGCACGCAGGGGCGTGCGCAACAACCGGACCCCACAGTTGATGTCGTAGCCCACACCTCCGGGCGAGATCACGCCCCCCTGTGCCGGATCGAAGGCCGCCACGCCGCCGATGGGAAAACCGAACCCCCAGTGGATATCCGGCATGCCGATGGAACGACCCACCACCCCGGGCAGGCAGGCCACGTTGGCCACCTGGCGGACGGCCTCGGTGTCGCGGATATCCTCGATCAGGGCGTCGCTGGCGAAGATCAGCCCGTCGACCTGCATGCGCCCCTGCCGCGGCAGCCGCCAGCGGCACCCGTTGAGCCGTTCCAGCACCAGGCCATCGGTAGCCTCGATGTGTTTCGCCATGCCCGCCTCCTCAACGGTTGCTGCCGTGCCCCGTGATCCCGGGCCGATCCCAGCCCCCAAGGTCGCATGCCCGGCCAGCCTCGTCCTCCCCCCTCCGCAAGGTTAGACCCTCGGGCGCGCACCATGGCGGTGCATTCGCCCCGGGGTGGTGCCCCCGCATCGGGCGCGCGGACCGGGCTGACCGGGACGACCCGGCTGCCTCGGCCCGTAACTGACTGTTTCCCCATGCCTCGCCGACCTGGCCCGCGTCTTGCTTGTGGTACAGGCAGCGGCAGTATCGACCGCGAAGGGCTACGGCTCGGAGGATCCGGCCCGACGCGTCACCGCAGACAATCTGGCCAAAAGGGCGACTAGGGTTCCGTCCGCACATCCGCGGGGCCTGGTCCGAGAGTCGCCGACCTCTCTCAGGGGGGTTACACGGAGGGACAAAAGCCCGGGAGATCGCGATCGATGCTCCCGCTTTGTACCCAACGGCAACCCCGAGGGAGAGATCCCATGAGCCGCAACCAGCACCCCCTGCGCCAACGACTCACCCACCTGTGTGCCGCCGCGGCCCTGTTTAGCACCGCCGCACTGCCCCTGGCCGCCTCGGCGGATGAACGCGACTCCTTCCGCATCGCCTGGAGCATCTACGTCGGCTGGATGCCCTGGGACTTCGGCGAGGCCGAGGGCATCGTCGACAAGTGGGCGGACAAGTACGACATCGACATCGATGTGGTCCAGATCAACGACTACATCGAGTCGATCAACCTCTACACCGCCGGTTCCTTCGACGGCGTGACCCTGACCAACATGGACGCCCTGACCATCCCGGCGGCCAGCGGTGTCGACACCACCGCGCTGATCGCCGGCGACTTCTCCGACGGCAACGACGGCCTGGTACTGAAAGGGACCGACGACCTGGCCGACGTCGAAGGGCAGCGCATCCACCTGGTGGAGCTGTCCGTCTCCCACTACCTGCTGGCCCGTGCCCTGGACTCGGTGGGGCTGAGCGAGCGGGACGTGCAGGTGGTCAACACCGCCGATGCCGACATCGTCGGTGCCTTCAGCTCGGACGACGTCCGCGCCGCCGTGGCCTGGAACCCGCAACTGGGGGAGATCCGCAACCACGAGGACGCCCACGTGGTCTTCGACTCCTCGGACATCCCCGGCGAGATCATCGACCTGCTCGGCGTGCGCACCGAGGTGCTGGAAGAGCACCCGGAGCTTGGCAAGGCACTGACCGGGGCCTGGTACGAGATCATGGACGTCATGTCCGGCGACGATGCCGACGGTGAGGCTGCCCGCACCGCCATGGCCGAGGCGGCCGGCACCGATCTGGCCGGCTACGAGGCGCAGCTCGCCTCCACCACCTTCTTCTACGACCCCGCCGAGGCGGTGGACTTCGTCACCAGCGAACAGCCTGCCGAGACCATGGAGAACGTCCGCCAGTTCGCCTACAAGCACGGGCTGCTCGGCGAGCGTGCCCCCAGCCCCGACTTCGTCGGCATCGAGCTGGCCGACGGCTCCACCCTGGGCGATGAGGCCAACGTCCAGTTGCGCTTCACCGACCGCTTCATGCGCAAGGCCGCTGAAGGCGAGCTGTAACGCCCCGCCCGGGGCGGATCAGCCCGCCCCGGGCCCCATCGGCAGCAGGAGCGTCATCCATGAAACGCCTGATCAACCGCCACCCGGGCCGGGTGGGAGGGGTCGCCTTGGCGATGCTCCCCTTCGTCCTCGCCCTGGTCGCCTACACCATCGCATCGTCCCAGCGCCTGGCCGAGAACCCCAACGACCCGGTGCTGCCGTCGCTGATCACCCTGACCGAGTCCTTCCTGCGCCTGGCCACAGAGCAGAGCCGGCGCACCGGCGAGGTGCTGCTGTGGCTGGACACCGGCGCCAGCCTGACCCGGCTCGGGCTCGGCGTGGCCCTGGCGGCCGCCGCCGGCCTGCTGGTCGGCATCCTCAACGGCTCGCTGCCCTACGCCCGGCGCACCTTCTCCCCCTTCGTCACCGCCGTGGCCATGATCCCACCGCTGGCGGTCCTGCCCATCCTGTTCATCGCCTTCGGCGTCGGCGAGCTGGCCAAGGTGATGCTGATCGTCTTCGGCATCGCGCCGTTCATCATGCGCGACCTCCAGCAGCGGGTCGAAGAGCTGCCCCGCGAGCAGCTGATCAAGGCGCAGACCCTGGGCGCCTCCACCTGGCAGATCGTGCTGCGGGTGGTCCTGCCGCAGACCCTGCCGCGGCTGATCGACGCCACACGGCTGAGCCTCGGCGCCGCGTGGCTCTTTCTCATCGCCTCGGAGGCGATCGCCGCCACCGAGGGGCTCGGCTACCGGATCTTCCTGGTCCGGCGCTACCTGGACATGGAGACGATCCTCCCCTACGTGGCGTGGATCACCCTGCTCGCCTTCCTCATCGATCTGACCCTGCGCGGCGTCAATCGCTGGCTCTTCCCCTGGTATGCCGGAAGGAGCGCCCGCTCATGAGTGCCACCATCCGCCTGGAGAACGTCTGGAAGTCCTACGGCCAAGACGTCGTCCTGGAGAACCTCTCGCTGGAGGTCGCCGCCGGCTCCTTCGTCACCCTGGTGGGGGCCTCGGGCTGCGGCAAGACCACCTTCCTCAAGATGCTCCTCGGCGAGGAGGCGCCGAGCCGCGGCCGCCTGCTCATGGACGAGGCCCCACTGCCCGGCGAGCCCGGTCCGGACCGCGGGGTGGTCTTCCAGCGCTACTCGGTCTTCCCGCACCTGACCGCCGTGCAGAACGTGCTCCTCGGCCTGGAGCTGGCCGGCGCCCCGTGGCTGGGGCGGCTCTTCGGTGCCGCACGGCGCAACGCCCGGGCCGAGGCGGTGGCCGCGCTCGAGTCGGTGGGCCTGGAGCAGGCCCTGGACAAGTACCCGCCGGAACTCTCCGGGGGCATGCAGCAGCGGCTGGCCATCGCCCAGACCCTGATCAAGAACCCCCGGGTGCTGCTCCTCGACGAGCCCTTTGGCGCCCTCGACCCGGGCATCCGGCAGGACATGCACGCCCTGGTGCAAAGCCTGTGGCAGCGCACCGGGGTCACCGTCTTCATGGTCACCCACGACCTGCAGGAGGGCTTCACCCTCGGCAGCCGGCTGCTCGTCTTCGACAAGGTCCGCCACGACCCCCACGCCCCCGAGGCCTACGGGGCCCAGATCACCTACGACATCCCCCTCGACCGCAACGCGGAGGATTCCCCATGAGCACCCCCTCGCTGCCCCCGGAGCGCATCGTCTACCAGGAGCACGTGCCGGGCGCCCGCTACGCCTCGCTGATCCTCCGGCGCGGCTTCGCCCTGCGCCTGACCGACGTCGATGGCACCGCCAACGCCGCGGTGCTGCTCTACAACCCGCACAACCTGCTCGAGCGCTACAACGCCCCGGACACCCTCAAGGGGCAGCACACCGCGCGGCTGACCGCCGGCCACATGCTCTACTCGGACATGGGCCGGGTGATGCTCTCGATCACCGCCGACAGCCTCGACTGGCACGACCCGATCGGCGGCATCAGCGACGCCGATGCGGTGCGCGGCACCTACGGCCAGGCCCGCTACCAGGAGCGGCTCAACGACTTCCACCGCAGCGGCCGCGAGCTCTTTCTCATCGAGCTGGCCAAATGGGGGCTGGGGCGCGCCGATCTGCTCCCCAACGTGAACTTCTTCAGCAAGGTCCAGGCGGATGAGGCGGGCAACCTGCGCTACCGCCCCGGACACAGCCACGCCGGCGCCTGCGTGGACCTGCGCGCGGAGATGGACACCCTGATCATCCTGCAGACCGCCCCCCACCCCATGGCCCCGGGCCCGGACTACGCCCCCGGCGCGGTGGATCTGACCGTCTATCGGGCGGAGCCGGTGGCGGCGGAGGATCCGTGCCTGGTCAGCCACCCCGAGAACGCCCGCGCCTACGCCAACACCGCCGCCTACCACAGCCAGGAGTAAGCGCCATGACCGGCATGAACCTCGTCGAGAGCCCCCTCGATCCCTGCGACGCCCTCTCCCGCGTCACCGTCCCCGCCGGCGAGCCGTGGCTGGGGGAGCTGCGCCGCGGACAGACCCTGCGCATCGTCGACCTGGAGGGCAACCAGGCCGCCGACACCCTCTTCTACAACCTCCACAACCCGCGCGGGGAGCGCTACAGCGCCGTGGACACCGTCCGCGAGCAGGGCAATGCCTACCTGAGCACCGGCAGCTGCCTGCGCTCCACCGCCGGGCGGCCGATGCTGACCATCACCGCCGACACCTGCGGACGCCACGACACCCTGGGCGGGGCCTGCGCGGCGGAGTCGAACCAGGTGCGCTACGCCCTGGACAAGAAACCGATGCACAACTGCCGGGACAACTTCCTCATCGCCCTGGCCGAGAGCGACTACGGCCTGGGCAAGCGGGATATCGGCCCGAACATCAACTTCTTCATGAACGTCCCGCTGACCCCCGAGGGCGGCCTGAGCTTCCAGGACGGCCTCTCCGGGCCGGGCAAGTACGTCGAGATGCGCGCCGAGATGGACGTCCTCGTCCTGCTCTCCAACTGCCCGCAGCTCAACAACCCGTGCAGCGACTACAACCCCACCCCCCTCGAGATGATCGTCTGGAAGTGACCGCCATGTTCAGCAAGGTCCTGATCGCCAACCGCGGCGCCATCGCCTGCCGGATCCTGCGTACCCTGCGCCGGCTGGGCATCGCCTCGGTGGCCGTCCACTCCGAGGCCGACCGCCACTCCCTGCACGTGCGCCAGGCCGACGAGGCCATGTGCATCGGCCCGGCGAGTGCCGCCGAGTCGTACCTCAACCACGAGGCCATCCTCGCCGCCGCGCGGCAGACCGGCGCCGAGGCCATCCACCCGGGCTACGGCTTCCTGTCGGAGAACGACGCCTTCGCCGAGGCGTGCGAGGCAGCGGGGATCGCCTTCATCGGCCCGACGCCGCAGCAGATGCGCGACTTCGGCCTCAAGCACACCGCCCGCGCCCTGGCCGAGGCCAGCGACGTACCGATGCTGCCCGGCACCGGGCTGCTGGGCAGTGTGACCGAGGCAGTGGCCGAGGCCGAGCGGATCGGCTACCCGGTGATGCTCAAAAGCACCGCCGGCGGCGGCGGGATCGGCATGCAGCTCTGCCACGACGCGGCCGCGCTGCAAGAGGCCTACGACTCGGTGCGCCGCCTGTCGGCGAACAACTTCTCCAACGACGGCCTTTTTCTGGAGAAGTACGTCGAGCACGGCCGCCATATCGAGGTGCAGCTCTTCGGCGACGGGCAGGGCACCGTCATCGCCCTGGGCGAGCGCGACTGCTCACTGCAGCGGCGCAACCAGAAGGTGGTCGAGGAGACCCCCGCCCCGGGCCTGGATGCGGAGATCCGCCAGGCCCTGCTCGACGCCGCCGAGCGGCTGGGCCGCCAGGTCGCCTACCGCAGTGCCGGGACCGTGGAGTACATCCTCGACGCCGACACCGGCGCCTTCTACTTCCTGGAGATGAACACCCGGCTGCAGGTCGAGCACGGCGTCACCGAGGCGGTCACCGGCATCGACCTGGTGGCGTGGATGCTCGAGGCCGCCGCCGGCACCCTGACCGACCTCGCCGCCCGCCGCCCCGCGCCCCGCGGCCACGCCATCCAGGCGCGGGTCTACGCCGAGGACCCCGGCAAGGGCTTCCAGCCGTGCACCGGACTGCTGACCGAGGTCCGCTTCCCGGAGACGGCCCGCATCGAGACCTGGGTCGAGGGCGGCAGTACGATCACCCCGCACTACGACCCGATGATCGCCAAGCTCATCGTCCACGGCACCGACCGGGCCGACGCCCTGACGCGCCTGCGCAAGGCCCTGGCCGAGACCGCCCTGCACGGCGTCGAGACCAACCTGCCCTACCTGCGCGCCATCGCCGCCGACGCCACCTTCGCCGCCGGACGGGCCACCACCCGCTACCTGGACACCTTCGCCTACCAGCCGGCGAGCATCGACGTCCTCCAGCCGGGCACCCAGACCACGGTGCAGGACTGGCCCGGGCGCGTGGGCTACTGGGAGGTCGGCGTCCCGCCCTCGGGCCCCATGGACGCGCTGGCCTTCCGCCTGGGCAATCGGATCGTCGGCAACGCCGAGCAGGCCGCCGGGCTGGAGATGACCGCCAGCGGGGCCGACCTGCGCTTCCACACCGAGGCCACCATCGCCCTGACCGGCGCAGCCATGGCCGCCGAGCTCGACGGCGCCCCGGTGCCGTTCTGGCAGGCGGTGAGCGTCCCGGCCGGAGCGCGGCTGCGCCTGGGCACCGCCGAGGGCCCCGGGGTGCGTACCTATCTGCTCGTGCGCGGCGGCATCGACGTCCCCCGCCACCTGGGCAGCCGCGCCACCTTCACCCTGGGGCGCATGGGCGGCCACGGCGGCCGCGCCCTGCAGACCGGCGATGTGCTGCACCTCGGCCCGGCGCCGGAGCACCCGCCGACCCCTCTGCCCGCCGAGGCCATCCCCGCCCACGCCACCGAGTGGACCGTGCGCGCGGTCTACGGCCCCCACGGCGCGCCGGATTTCTTCACCGAGGCGGACATCGAGCGCTTCTTCACCACCGCCTGGCAGGTCCACTACAACTCCAGCCGCACCGGCGTGCGCCTGATCGGACCCAAGCCCGAGTGGGCGCGAGCGGACGGCGGCGAGGCCGGCCTGCACCCGTCGAACATCCACGACAACGCCTACGCCATCGGCACGGTGGATTTCACCGGCGACATGCCGGTGATCCTCGGCCCCGACGGGCCGAGCCTGGGCGGTTTCGTCTGCCCGGCGACCATCGTCAGCGCCGACCTTTGGAAGGTGGGGCAGCTGCGCCCCGGCGACCGGGTCCGCTTCCAGGCCGTCGACGCCGCCACCGGGCAGCACCTGGCCGAGGCGCAGGAAGCGGCCATCGCCGCCGGCCAGCCGGCCGACCCGCCCCTGCCCGCCACCAACCCGGGTCGGGTCGATCCGGCCCGCGCCCCGGCGAACGCGGGGACGACCCCGGTCTCGGTGACCTACCGCAGCGCCGGCGAGCGCTACCTGCTGGTGGAGTACGGCCCCATCGTGCTCGATTTGAACCTGCGCTTTCGCGTCCAGGCCCTGCTCGAGTGGCTGACCGAGCAGGCTATCCCGGGGATCCTCGAACTCACCCCCGGCGTGCGCAGCCTGCAGATCCACTACGAGCCCCGGCGCCTGCCCCAGGAGCGGCTGGTGGCGATCCTCGAGCAGGCCGAGGGCGAGCTGCGCGATCTCTCCGAGGCCGAGATGCCCTCGCGCATCGTCCACCTCCCCCTGGCCTGGGACGACTCCCAGACCCGCCTGGCCACGGAGAAATACATGCAGTCGGTGCGCGCCGACGCCCCCTGGTGCCCGAACAACATCGAGTTCATCCGGCGCATCAACGGCCTGCCCGACGAGGCCGCGGTCAAGCGGACGGTCTTCGACGCCTCCTACCTGGTCATGGGCCTGGGCGACGTCTACCTCTCCGCGCCCCTGGCCACACCGGTGGACCCGCGTCACCGACTGGTGACCACCAAGTACAACCCGGCGCGGACCTGGACGCCGGAGAACGCGGTGGGCATCGGCGGCTCGTACCTGTGCATCTACGGCATGGAGGGGCCCGGCGGCTACCAGTTCGTGGGCCGGACGCTGCAGATCTGGAACCGCTACCACGTCACCCCGGCCTTCGAGAAGCCGTGGCTGCTGCGCTTCTTCGACCAGATCCGCTTCTATGAGGTGAGCGAGGCGGAGCTCCTGGAGATGCGCGACGCCTTCCCCCGCGGCGGCCTGGCCCTGGAGATCGAGGAGACCACCTTCTCGCTGCAGCGCTACAACCGCTTTCTCACCGAGCACCAGGGCTCCATCGAGGCGTTCAAGACCCGCCAGCAGGAGGCCTTCGAGGCCGAGCGCCAGCGCTGGATCGCCAACGGCCAGGCGGATTACGACGCCGAGAGCGAACCGCCGCCGCCCGCCAACGAGGGCGTCGAACTCGCCGCCGACGAGCAGGCCGTCACCGGGCACGTCCACGCCAACCTGTGGTCGCTGCAGGTGCGCGAGGGCGAACGCGTGGAGGCCGGCCAGACCCTGCTGGTGCTCGAATCGATGAAGATGGAGATCCCCATCTGCGCCGAACAGGACGGCACGGTCCGCCGCCTGCTGTGCAGCGAAGGGGCCCAGGTGGCCCCGGGGCAGACCCTCCTGACCCTGAGCCGCGACGGGAGCACGCCATGACCCCGCTGACCGTAACCGAACGGCTGGCCGCCTACCGCGACGGCACCCTGGATCCGCGCAGCGAACTGCACCGGGCCCGGGCCGCCGCCCTGGCCGACACCCACCACACCTGGATTCACGTGCTGGACGCGGCGCAGCTGGCCCCCTACCTGGACCGTCTGGAGGGGCTCGACCCGGCGTCGCTGCCGCTCTACGGCATCCCCTTCGCCATCAAGGACAACATCGACCTGGCCGGCGTGCCGACCACCGCCGGCTGCCCGGACTACGCCTACACCCCGGCGGAGTCCGCCTTCGTCGTCCAGCGGCTGATCGACGCCGGGGCGGTGCCCCTGGGCAAGACCAACCTGGATCAGTTCGCCACCGGCCTGGTGGGCACGCGCTCGCCCTACGGCGCCTGCCCCAACGCCTTTCACCGGTACTACGTCGCCGGCGGCTCCAGCTCCGGCTCGGCGCTGGCCGTCGCCCTCGGCCAGGTCCCCTTCGCCCTGGGCACGGACACCGCCGGCTCGGGCCGGGTGCCGGCGGCGTTCAACAACCTCATCGGCCTCAAGCCCACCTGCGGGCGGCTGAGCACCCGCGGCGTGGTCCCGGCGTGTCGCAGCCTCGATGCGGTCTCGATCTTTGCCGGCACCGCCGCCGACGCGGGGCGGATCCTCGCCGTGGCTGGCGCCTACGACGACGCCGACCCCTACGCCCGCGCGGATCAGCCGCCGACCCTGGGGCCAGGGCGGATCCCGGCCCACGGCTTCCGCTTCGCCGTACCCCCGGCCGAGCAGCGCGCCTTCTTCGGCAACGCGCACACGCCGGCGCTCTTCGAACGGGCCGTTGCGCGCCTGCAGGCGCTCGGCGGCGTGCCGGTGGAGCTGGACTTCAGCCCCTTCCTCGAGGCCGCGCGGCTGCTCTACGAGGGCCCCTGGGTGGCCGAGCGCTACGCCGCCATCCGCGCCTTCATCGACCGCCAGCCGGAGAGCCTGCTGGCGGTCACCCGCACGATCATCGGCGCCGGCAGCGAACCCCGGGCCGCCGACGCCTTCGCCGCGGCCTACCGCCTGCAGGCCCTGCGCCGCCAGGCCGAGGCGGCCTGGCAGCAAGTGGATCTGGCCATCACGCCCACCGCCGGCACCCTCCCCAGCCAGGCGGCGGTGGCCGCCGAGCCCGTGGCCCGCAACAGCGAGCTGGGCTACTACACCAACTTCATGAACCTGCTCGACTGCAGCGCCGTGGCCGTGCCCGCCGGATTCCAGGACGAGGGCCTGCCCTTCGGGGTCACCCTCTTCGCCCCGGCCTTCTACGACACCGACCTGCTCGGCCTGGCGGCACAGCTCCATCAGACCGGCGTCGACACCCTGGGCGCCACCGGCCGGCCGCTGCCGCCGAGCGAGCCGCCGCCCCCCGACCCGGGGCACGCCGTGGAGCTGGCCGTCTGCGGCGCCCACCTGAGCGGCCTGGCACTGAATCACCAGCTCACCGAGCGCCGCGGCCGCCTGCTGGCCACCATGCAGACGGCGCCCCGCTACCGGCTCTACGCCCTGCCCGGCGAGGCGCCGCAGCGCCCCGGACTGATCCGCGACCGGCGGGAGGGCAGCGCCATCGAGGTGGAGGTGTGGAGCCTGCCGGCCCAGGAAGTGGGCGCCTTCATCGCCGGCATCCCCGCGCCGCTGGGCATCGGCCGGGTGGAACTGGCCGACGGGCGCTGGATCCCGGGCTTTCTGTGTGAGGCCGCCGGGCTCGAGGGCGCCGAGGAGATCACCCACCTGGGCGGCTGGCGGCGCTACGTGGGCGGCTGAGGCGGTGGTACCATGCCGGCGTTCAACCACCCGCAGACGCCGAAGGGCCTGCCGTGCGAGTCCTGTATCTGTTCGACACCACCGACCGCGCCGAGAGCGAGAGCGTCATCGAGATGGCCAGCCACGGCGTGGTGCCGACCATCGTCTGCCAGCCCGATGCGCCCATGCGCAGCCGCTTCGAGGCGGCCGGGCTGGAGGTCATCCCGGTGCGCATGCGCAGCAAGGCCGACCGCGCGGCCATCGCCATGCTGCGCCGCCTGCGGCGGGAGCGCACCTTTGACCTGGTGCACGCCTACTACAAGATCGCCCTGACCAACTACAACCTGGCGGCCATGGGTCTACCGCGGCTGCCGGTGGTGGCCTACCGGGGGATCATCGGCAACCTCAGCTACTGGGATCCGTTCTCCTGGCTCTCGTTCCTCGACCCGCGCATCGAGCGCATCGTCTGCGTCTGCGAGGCGATCCGCCAGTACTTTCTGGATAAGCCCTTCCTGCCCGGGACCCGGCTCTTCCGCCCGGAGCGGGTGGTGACCATCCACAAGGGCCACCGCCCGGCCTGGTATCAGCAGCCCGACGCCCAGCGACCGGCCGATCTCGCCATCCCCGGGGGCGCGCCGGTGATCGGCTGCGTGGCGCGGATGAAAAAACGCAAGGGCATCGTCGAGCTGATCCGCGCCTTCGAGCAGATCCCCACCGAACACAACGCCCACCTGGTGCTGATCGGGCCCATCGAGTACCCGGCCATCGAACAGGCGGCGGCGGCCAGCCCGGCGGCGGAGCGGATCCGCATCACCGGCTTCCGGGCCGACGCGCCGAAGATCGCCGGCGCCTTCGACATCGCCACCCTGCCCTCGTTACGCCGCGAGGGGCTGCCGCGGGCGATCATCGAGGCCATGGCGCAGGGGATCCCGGCGGTGGTCTCGGACTCCGGCGGGAATCCGGAGCTGGTGGAGGACGGCGTCAGCGGCCGGGTGACCCCGGCAGGCGACGTGGCCGCCCTGGGCGAGGCCCTGCACGACCTAGTCGCGGATGCCGAGCTGCGCGCGCGGATGGGCGCGGCAGCCCACGAGCGCATCGCCACGCGTTTTACCGTCGAGCGCACCGCCCGCGAGACCCTGGCCCTCTACGCCGACGTCCTGGGCGCACGCGAGGAGCGCCCGGCGCACTGAGCCCGGCGGGCAGGCGCCGGGGCCGCTGCGCCCCGACGCCGCCCTGTGTACGGTCCTCAGCGGCTCCCGCCGCCCTCCGGGGCGTCGATCATCTCGTCGTGCTCCTCGGATGCGCTCGCCGATCAGCGGGTAGAACGCCGAGCGGCTTAGAAGTTCGCCCGACCGCCGACCGTCAGGGTCTCCATGGTGTCCCGCGCGCCGTAGTCGGTATTGTCGTACTCGACGAACAGGGCCGCGTCGCGGCTCACATGGAACAGCGCATTGACCGTGGTACCGCTGGCGTCATCCAGAAGCGTATCCCCCTCGTCCCCGGTGAACAGGGACCGCGCCTCAAGCCCGACCTCCAGGCGGTTCAGCCGCTGTCGGAAACCGATCCGTGCCCCAAGCTCGTACTCGCTGCTAACCCCCTGACGATCCGCGTACTCCAGGGCCGGCGCGACGTAGATGTCGGCCTCCCGAGTGACCCCGTAGCGGAAACCGAGGGCGATGGCGCCGTATTCCGCGTGCGTTTCGGACCGAGAATGCCCGATACGCGCATCCTGATGGCGATAGAGACCCTCCACAAATACATGGCGGTGTAGCCAGGCGGAGGCGCGCAGATCAACACCTTCGAAGTCTTCGGAGAACCCGTAATCGGTCACCGAATAACCCACCTGGACCCAGTTGTAGTTGACCCCCGCCATCCCCGCAGCCGGCGCCAGGGCCAACACGGCGGCCAACAGAAAAGAGCGGATGCTGCGAGGACGCATGAGGGGCTCCTTCTTCGCCGGGTTCGGTCAGTCAGCTTGCTAACCGGCGTATCGGCGGGCCAGCGGGAATCCTGAGGGCACGATCCGACCGGAAGTAAACCTGATCGCCTTGCTGTTAGCGGCCGTTCGTTGTAGCTTCCGCGCATATCCCTGACGCCCGATCCCACCAAGGCCCATGAACGAACAAAACACCCCCGGCACCCGGCCTCCCAGCCACCGCGGCGATGCAAACTTCCCGGAGGAGTCACGACGGGTCCCGGATGACGAGATCAGCCTGGTCGACCTGTGGCTGGTTCTGGTGCGGCGGCGCTGGTGGCTGTTCGGCATCGCTCTGATCGTCTTCGCGCTGGGCACCACCTACGCCCTGCTGCAGAAACCGAGCCAGGCCTACACCACCACGCTGGAGTTCGCCGCCAAGGATGAGGACCCGCTGATCTCCTCCGACGCTGTCGTGGCCCGCCTAGAGCGCGTGGTGCTGCCGGAGCTTAAAAGGCGGTTTGAGGCGGAGCACGAGGTGGGGGCACCGTCCATTGAGCTGACCCACGTTGAAGGCTCACGGCTGCTAATCCTGGAGAGCAGTGTCAGCGAGGATCGCCTGCCCCGGGTAGAGGCCCTCCACGGCGCGGCCCGGGACTGGTTCCTGTCGACACAAGAATCCGCTTACGACCGGAACCGCTCCCGGTTTGAGCGTGACCTCGAGCAAGTGGAGGAGCGCCTGGCGTCGGAGGTTTCCGGGATCGAAGAGGACCTCGCTGCGACCCGCGATGAACTGGAACGCGCCCGCGCCGAGCGTGAGCGGCTGCAGGAGGCGCGGGGCCGTCTGCAGGAGGATCTGGAAGACGAGAACCTTGCGGAACAGTCCGAGGATTTACTGCGTATCCGACTGGAAACAGTACGCGAGGACCTCTCGATGGCCAACTCGGAAGTGCGCGAACTACAGCGGGTCATTAGCGAACTGCGCACGGAACGCCGGGAGACGGTCCAGAGGCTGAGCATCGACAAGGCGGAACTTGAGGATAGGCTGGCCGACCTCCAGGCCCCTGACGCGCCTGCCACCGCTGCGGAAGGCGATATGCAGGACGCGGGCGCCAGCCTGATCATGGCCCTGTCCGCGGTGCTCGGCGGGATGCTGGGGATCTTCGGCGCCTTCTTCCGGGAGTTTCTGGCCCATGCCCGCGAAGTTGCAGGAGGAGTCGCGCAATAGTCGAACAGATCGCGGCAGAACGCACCACTCGCTTCCCCTCTGAATCCTTGACTCTATGCACAGGTAAAAAACCAGCCGGCCCCGGTCTCAGGGCCGGCCCGTGGCTTTCCTCTTACAGGCCGCCTTCATCCGGAGGGGGCAGCCACGGATTGCCCTGCACCTGCTGCGGATTCTCCGGCCAGCCGGCCTCAGCGAGCTCATCGCGCCAAGCATCGAAGGTCTCCGCGTGGACCTCGGGCAACGAGGCCGCCGGCAACTCGGTGAGCTCGTAGAGCTCACCCCCGGCCGTCTCCAAGCGCAACGCTTCGAACTGCGTGAGATCCAGCGACCACTCGCCGTCGTCGGGGATGAACTCGATCGTCAGCTCATCCGCCTCCTCCGTCCACGCCCAGGCGCCATCGTCCGAGGCATCAGGATCCTCCGCTGCCTCCTGCTCGAAGACGTCGTTGAAAGCACTGGCCAGCTCCTGCGCACCACCGCCCTCGCTGACCACCTCGATCGACTCACCGTCGTCACGGGTGAGCTCGATCACATCGCCGGCCGCAAAGCCGTCGTGGCCACGTGTCACATGTAGCGACCACTCCTCTTCGCCCCAGCCATCCTCGTGCAGGAACCAGTCACCCTCATCAAAAAAACCCAGGCGCGTTGCGCTCACGCCCTCATAGTCAGGCTCCGGATCCGCCGCGGCGAGTTCCTCAAGCGTGCCCTCGAAATCAACATCCGCCGTGACAAAGCCCGCATCCTCGGCGCCGAGCTCATCGAGCTCCTGCCAGCGGCTTCGATACCACTCCGTGAACAGCGACCAGGCCTCGGGATCCTCATCCACCATCCCCGGCTCATAGTCCGGAAGCGCGACCTCCTGCGCCGGGTACTCCTCCCAGCGAAAGTCCCACGCCGTCCACAAGAGGCTGGTCCAGTCGCCCTCCTCTTCGATCACCTCCTGCAGGTGATCGGCCATGTCCTCGCGAAATTCGACCACCTGCGGATCCGTCGACAGCCCGTCACCGCCTTCCTGCACCTGCGCGAGCATCTCTCCAAGCAGGTGATCCGGATCCACCGAACCGGCCTCCAGCTGATCAACCCACCACTGCACGCGAGCCTCGCCCTCGTGCATCGTCTCCAGGCTCGCCTCGGACGAACTGAGTTCCCCCCGGGCCACATATGCCTGCTTGACCAGTTCCCGGTACTCTGGATCCTCACCAAGAGCCGGGGTCACCATCTGCTCGTAGAACAGCGAATCAACACCCAGTTCCTCCCAAAGCTCACGAGTCATATCACACCTCCATTGCTATGACACGCGGCCTGCCCTGCGGCAGGCTCCCTGCCAGCCCCGGACCCTTCAGCCGCGGGGCTTCCTTGAACCACGAGGGGCAACGCCCCCGTAGCCGTGTTCGATCACGCGCCCAGCGCCGCTAGCTCGTTCCATGTTGCCGGCGGCAAGCCCACACTAAAGCGCGCCGCTCAGCCCTCGCCAAGCTCGCCCTTTAATACACTCGTGTAGACCATACGCCCCAGGCGGTTCAACTCTCGTGGCCCTTTTGGCCAGCCAGAGTGGGTACCAGCTGCCACCCCATGCCGAACCGGAAACAACCTGGTCACCGGTCTCAAGTGGCTTCATTCTCCCCTCGTACCTGACCGCACGTTGCTCATTCCCCTTGGTTCCGTCAGGCCTTTGTCGTAACCTGATCTTGATGTCAGGAAAGTGCGCCCTGGCGGGTAAAACAGGGCACCAGAACAAGGAATCCGCCCCCAAGCGAGCCCATGGAAGAGAACGGGATCACCAGCTCTACGGAACTCGAGTCGCACTGCGCCCACTGGAGCGGTGAGATCCACCACGGCTGTCAGGCCGTCACCGACGCGCTGCGCAGCCCCGAAGAGCTCGAGCACACCGCCACCCACGTTCTCCAGCGCCTCGAGGGTCGCGGCTATCGACTCCAACAGCGCATCGCCGCTCATCGGGGATCAGAGACCCTCGACGCCTACGGGGCGAGCGCCTCGTATCTTATCGAGGCCGCAGCGATTCTCCAGGGGACGGTCGCGGTGCTGCGCTCACTTCACGAGTCCATCAGCGAGAACCACAGCCTCTGCGAGCCCGTGCGCCGTCAGGCCGTGGCCGCACTGAGAACAGCAACCCAACGACTCCAGGCTCTGGAAGCCACCGTGGAAGGTGTCCGCATCCTCCTCCTTGAGCACGACGCCGACCGGATGCCCGCCATGAACCATGATGCGGCCAATCTCACACGGCAGGTCATGGCCCGACTCGGTCAATGAAACCACGGACTCGGCGCCCCCGGGTACGAGGAGACAAACGGTAGGGGCTCTAGCGCTGCCTCGTCCTTGACCGCACTGAGCTTCACGGCGAACTTGCCTTGGGCTGAAAGCTATGCCCCATTGGGGCACACCAAGCACAATGCAAACCGTCGCTGAAACCTCCGCGTTCCAACGCCGCGCACAAAACTGCTGACGAGCGAGGAACATCGGCCCACCGACGCCGGGAATCGCGCCTGTTAGCCGAGCCCGACGGCAGCGATAGCACCTCTTCGAAAAAATGCCGGCGGGTCAACGCCGGATGACCATCTCGACTAGCCAAGGCCAATGACCAAAGGCGTGGCCACGAGACCAGACCCACCCGTGTACGGCCTCACTCAGCGCTCGGCGTCTTCCTCGAAGCCCACCTCGCCGGGGATCGGCTCCCC
>NZ_JAJNRD010000025.1:0-32574 GCF_022228055.1 Halorhodospira sp. 9621 | reverse complement strand
CCCCCCCCCCCCGGCGGTGGCGGCCCCCCCGGGGGACTTCTCTGCCGCCAGACCCGGCGGTCAGCACACCGACGCGCCCGACACCGTTCGGTGCCGGGCGTCTACGCATTGCCAGCTTCCGCGTTGCCGAGGCGATCGCCGTCGGGCGCATTGGACGGCGCCACCACGCCGGCGCGGGTTCACTCATGGTAATGCGAGGATCGGGGCTCCCTGCCGGCAGCGGACGGCGAGTCGATGATCCGGTTGGGGTGACCCTCCAGGATGCCTTCGATGCCGCGGAACGGGTCGCCGATATGCATGCCCCGGTGATCGATCCGGAACTGCCGAATGCTCTTCTCGTGAGCGGCACCGCGCATCTTGAGCACGGTGAGCCCGCGCCGCACCTCGCCGGCCATTTCGACGTAGCGCAGCAGGATGATCGAATCGGTGAGTGTGGAGATGTGGGCCTCGGTGACGGAGGATCCACCCATCAGCGAGGGCGTACTGGCCGTAAACAATCCCGCCGTCTCCCGATCCTTGGTGAAGGAGGTCAGAGCGATGACAAACTCCCGGAACCCACGTGGGGTGGCCACGCGCTCCAGCGCGGTCAGGCTGTCGAGCGCGATCCGGTGGGGCCGGAAGGTGTCGATGGCCTGCTTGATGCGGATGAGGTGATCCTCCAGCCCAGCCGACTCCGGGTACTCGCAGTGGATTTGCAGGTCACCCCGCGCTTCGGCGGGCTCGTACTGAACGTCCCAGCCACGGGCGTTGCGGATGAGCTGGTCGCGACTCTCCTCGAAGGCAAAGAGCAGGCAACGCTCGCCGACCGCCAGGCCGCCTGCGATGAATTCCGTGGCCATCAGGGTCTTGCCGGTCCCCGTGGCCCCGGAAGCGAGCACGATGGAATCCCTGTAAAAGCCACCGCCGCACATCCGGTCCAGATCGGCGTTGCCCGAGGTAATACGCAATTCGGAGGAACGCTGGGTCAGTTCCATCGCCGAGAGCGGGATTGCAACCACACCGCTTTCGGGCAGGATCGTGAACGGGTACTCCCCTTTCTGGTGGTTCGTGCCGCGGAATTTGAGGATCTCCACCGTCCGGCGGCGTGTCTCCGCCTCCAGGATATTCCGCAGGATGACCACGTTATCCGCAACGAACTCTTCCACCCCGTGCCGTGCCACCAGGCCATACTCGGCCTCGCGCTCGGCGGTCATGACGGTGGTAATCCCCAGCCGCTTCATTTGGCCGGCAATCCGAAACAGATCCCAGCGCACCTGCCGGACATCCGGGAAGCGCGAGAACATGGCACCGAGGGAGTCGATGGCCAGGCGGGTCGCGCCCGAGCGCTGCACGGCGCCGAAGACCCGAGCGATCAGGCCACCCAGGTCGTAGGCGCCGGTCTCCTGCGGCTCCTGATCGATATCGGGGGAGGCGTCCACGAACGTCCACCAGCCGCTGGCCTCCCACTCCTCCACGGGCCACCCGAAGGCCTGCAGATTGCGCCGCAGGTCGGCCGGTGATTCCTCGCAAGTGACAAAAACGCCCGGGGTTTGCTCATCGAGGATCCCCGCAGCCAGGAACTGCCCCGCAAAGACCGTCTTGCCGCTACCCGGCGTACCCGCGACCAGAGTGGTCCGTCCCGCCGGGACACCCCCCCGGGCGATGGAGTCGAACCCCGGGATCCCGGTGGCGGTCTTGCACACCGGCTCGATGCTCCGTTCACTCATGGCATTCCATCCTTTGCCTCGGGGATCAACTGCAGGCCGTTGAGTACCTGCTCACGATCCGAAAGATCACCGATGACACGCCGCACCGGTGGCGGTAGCTCCTTGATGAGCGCGGGGGTGGCAATCACCCCCTCTTCGTCACCCCGGTGCGGCTCTTGCATCAGATCGACCACCTCGATGCGGTACTGATCCGGGAACTGTGACTCGCAGATCCGCTGGAGATTGTGCAGGGCTGCGCGGGCGTGCGGACTGTCGCCCGCAATGAAAAGCCGCAGCAGATAGCGGGGCGCGGAGGTGTCTTCTGGCATATCTGGCGTGCCCTGAGGTCTTCCGGGCAGGCTAGCATCGCCGGTCTCACAAGACCATCAAACGCCAGCTGGCGTGCTTGTGCACGACCGCCTGCGTGCTGGCAGAATGCCCGCAGGACGTGGCCGGGATCGACCCTAATCGGGGCACCGACCGCCGCCCGGGCCCCCGGGGCGACACAAGGACTCCCGCACATGGAAAAGGCGTCCCTCACCGCGACGGCTTAGGCGCCGCATCCGCACCAGCAACGATGCAGGACCCTTTCTGACCGGTGGAAGCAAACGACTGGCTACTGCTGATCACCGTCTGCGCCCTGGGGGCCATGTCGCCGGGGCCGAGCCTGGCGGTTGTGGCGCGTCACAGCCTGGAAGGCGGTCGGTCGGCCGGGCTCACCGCGGCCGTCGCCCACGGTATCGGCGTCGGCGGCTACGCCGCCCTCAGCGTGGTCGGGCTGGCCGGTATCCTGGCCGCCCACCCGACCCTGCTGGCGGCCATCCAGGGCCTGGGTGCCGCATACCTGGGCTGGCTGGCCGTGCAGTCCGCCCGCAGCGCCCGGATCGGACCGGAACCCCCTGCTGCACAGAAAGACCGGTCGCCGGCGCAACCGGGCAGCCCGATCCAGGCGGCAGGAGACGGCCTGGCCATGGCACTGCTCAACCCGAAGATTGCCCTGTTCTTCCTGGCGATCTTCAGCCCGTTCACCGGCCCCGGGCAGGCGGCGTGGGAGCAGGCGCTGATGGTGTCCATTGCCGCCGGGGTGGACATCGGGTGGTATGCGGCGGTCGCCGCGCTGTTCTCGCTGCCAGCCTGGCGTGAGCGGCTAAACAGCCACCAGCGGCTGCGCGAAGGGGTCTTCGCCGTGGTACTGGCCATGCTCGCGCTCTACACCGCCGGCATCGCCGTGGGCGCTGTCTGAGCCCGCGCGATGAGCCGGGGCGGCCGCAATCACCCGCGCTCGGCGCGATCCACCGCCTCGCCCCACTCCTGGTCATAGCCCCAGGCCATGTGCGGCGAATAGAGCACGCGCAGCTCCTCCTGGCGGTACACGCCACGGATCTCTACACCCTCCTCCTCCGCCAGCGAGCGGAACCGTGGGCGGATGAAGACGCTGCCGTCCGGCCGGCGCAGCAGGAAAACCTGTGGGGCCATGCTGCTCGGGCCGCGACGGGTCACCACCGCGGTCTCGCCGTTGCTCAGATCGACCAGGGTGCCCGGTGGAAAAACCCCCAACTCGCGAATGAGCAGCCGCGTCAGCGTGGCGTCGAAGCGACACCCATCGTCCGCGTATAGCTCCCGCAGGGTATCCCGGATGACATGCGCCGGGCGGTGAGCGCGAGGGGTCACCATGGCCATATAGACATCGGCGAGCATGACCACCGCGGCCTCGGTACTGATCCCCTCCCGTGTCAGCCCGCGGGGGTAGCCGGAGCCGTCCATCCGTTCGTGATGCTCGCGGACGGCGCGCAGCCAATGTTGATCCTCCAGGCCCGCGGCCGTCAGCAACGCCTCGGTCCGCTCCGGGTGACTGTGGAGTTCACGGCGCTGCGCCGCGCTGAGGGCGCTCTCCTGCTGATCGAGCTGTTCCTGCAGGGCGAGCATGCTGAGGTTGGCGGTCAGCGACGCACCGACCACCGCCCGGCGCTGACCACCGTCCAGAGAGGCGGCGCGGGCGAGCAGGTCCGCGACTACAGCCTTGCGGATGGGGTGCAGCACGCGATTGGGGAACTCGCGGTTGATGTGCGCCGCCGCCAGTGCAGCATCCGGATCGCGGTCGATCAGGTTGCCGAGCTGGCTGATCATCCCCTCCAGCCGCAGCAGGTAGTCGTGGCGACCGAGATCGATGGCGTGATGGACCCGCCGCAGGGAAGCGGCACATCGGTCGAAACTGACGAAGGGATCGAACTTCAGTTCGCCACTGTGGTTCTCCCAAGACGGGCTGGCTTCCCCCAGGGTAACCGTATCCTCCTGGAACGAGGTGGCACGAGCGCGCCCCGACTCCAGCAGCATCTGGCGCTGCGCGTCGCTTTTCAGCACGCGGCCGGAGCGCAGCAGGAGCCGTTCGTAGGTATCGTAGATGGAGTACGGCACCGGGCGACCCACGACGAGATCCTTTCCACGCACGGGCAGGAAGCGCTCCGGCTCCCCGCTTTCTGGGCTGCGTTTCGACTGCTCGCTCATGATCGCTGGTGACCGCAAAATGGACCGAGGAGGCGGTGAGCCGCTACGACAAACCGCCGCAGGCTGGTTTCCACCTCCCAGAATATCGGGAAACGCACGCCGGGAGAACCGCTCGGGGCCGCCGGGACCCTCAGCCACCCGGCCGCGCGCTTGGCCGGGACGGTGCCAGCCGCTAAGCTGGGCCCCATGACGCGCGCAACCTTCGGCCGGACCTGGTGGGGCGAGCAGTGGCTTGGCGCCCTGCACGAAATCGATTACACCAACCGCCTGCCACGGGGCCGGCGTTACGCCAACAACGGGTCCGTCCAGGCCCTGACCATCGATCAGGGCGAGGTCACCGCCCGGGTGAAGGGGTCGCGTCGCCAGCCTTACAAGGCGCACCTGCGGATCCCTGCGTTGCCGGCGGATCAGACCCGGCAGCTGATCGAGGCCATTGTCGATGATCCGGCGCTGCTCGCAGGGCTGCTCAACAGGCAGCTGGATCCGGCGGTACTGGAGCGCGCCAAGGCGGCGGGCATCCGCGTCTTCCCGAGCAGCTGGCAGGAGCTGGGCATGCGCTGCTCGTGCCCGGACTGGGCCGTCCCGTGCAAGCACCTGGCGGCGGCGGTCTATCTGCTGACACGCGAGATCGATACAGATCCGTTCCTGGTCTTCCGATTGCGCGGGGTCGACTTACTCGGCGCGCTGCGCGAGCGGGGCCATGAACTCCCAGAGAACGACGCCCAGGGGGCGCCGCCGAGCCTGGCGGCGGCACTGTGCGCCGGCAGCGCGGCACCGGAGGAGACAGCGGCCGACCCGGCAGTGCTCGCCGAGCTAGATTTCTCACGGCTGCCCGATCGCATCGAGGCGATCCCGGACGCCCTCCCCCAGGAACCGCCGATCGGCGGGCTGAACAGCTACCGCAAGCTCTGGCGCACCCAGATACGGCGTGTCGCCCGGCAGGCCCAGCGCACGCTGAGCGACGCCGCACGCAGCGACGCACAGGTCCAGGAGGCGCAGACCCAAGCCACCACCCTGACCCCGGACGACCACCCCATCATTCGGGTGGATGCCGACGGCGACGTCCAGATCGACGGCTGTGAAGCGGCTGCAGAGCTCGCGGACCTCGTCGAGCTGCTCGCGCCCCTGGACGCCGACCAGGTGGCCGACCTGCAGCCGGAGGTTGCAGCCCTGCATGCGGCCTACCGCACCGCCCTGCACCTGACCGCCGCCGGCGCGGCGGTACCCTGGGTACTGACCATCGACCGGGGCGGCACCAGCGTCCTGTGGATGCCAGCGAGCCTGGATCCGCAGGTCGATACGCTCCTGCGCAGCCTTGCTGCGGGCACCCCGGAAGGGGTCATCCGCCTGGACGAGCCCGGGGCCGACCAGGGCCTCGACCGCCGGACCCGGGCCCGTCTGCTCTGCGGCCTGTTCATCGATTACTGGATCCGGGAGTGGAGCGAGCTTGCCAGCAATGCAGCCGCTGACCCGGTGGCCGACCTGCTTTTCGGCGGTGGCTGCGCCTGGCTGTCGGATCCCGGCCAGGGCGGCACCGCCGCCAGCCTGCACCATTGGCTGCGCCGTTTGCACCTGGCCGAAGCGGCGCAGACCCTGATCCTGCGTGTGGACGAGCCGCAGCCCGAATCCTTCGAACTCTCCATCGAGGTCGGCGACGAGCCGGGCGGCAACGGCGCGGGCGCCCATCGCCCGCTCGCCGACGCCCTCGCCGAGCGCGGCGACGGGCACAGCGAGCTGCTGCGCACCACGGCGATGCTGGCCGATGCCTACGACCCGCTGCGCGACTACCTGCGTGGCGGGGGCCGCACACCGCTGTCACTCACCCTCGACGAGCTGCCGGAACTGCTCTTCAACGTCTTCCCGACACTGCAGCTGCTCGGCGTCCGCACGCTGCTGCCCCGGTCGCTGGAGCGACTGGGCCGACCACCGAGCGCAACGATGAGGCTCACCGCCAGCAGTAGCGACAGCGACGGCCACCTCAACGCCAACGATCTGTTCCGCTTCGACTGGCAGGTGGCAGTGGGCGATGACGTGATCGACCCGGGAACCTTTGAGGACTTGGTGGAAGGGGCGACCGGGCTGGTCCGCTTCCGCGGACAATATGTTTACCTCGACCCGCAGGAGATCGAACGTGTCCGCCGCAACCTGGCCAACCCGCCGACGGTTGGCGGCGCGGAGCTGACCCGAGTCGCGCTCACGGGGGAGTACGCCGGGACGCCAGTGCAGTTAGACGAGAGCGCTCGGGAACGGGTCGCAGCTCTGCACCAGGACCTTGAGCGCGCGCCCCCCCGATCACTGGCTGCGCAGCTGCGCCCCTACCAGCAACGCGGCTTCCAGTGGCTCTACGGCAATGTCCGCGCCGGACTGGGCTGCGTGATCGCCGACGACATGGGCCTGGGCAAGACCGTACAGATTCTGGCCCTGCTCGCGCAGCTCCGCGACGACGGGGAACTGGCCGGGCGGCCGGCGCTGGTCGTGGTCCCGACCAGCCTGCTAAGCAACTGGATGCGCGAAATCCAGCAATTCGCCCCCGAGCTGGGTGCCACCACTTACCACGGCGGCCGGCGCGCCCTGCCGGACGATGCGCAGGGAACCGGCGTCGTGCTCACGACCTACGGCGTGGCGCGAACCGACGCCGCACGGCTGCGGCGGCAGTCCTGGCGCGCGCTGGTGGTCGACGAGGCACACAACCTCAAGAACCCCCAGGCGGCCCAGACCAAGGCGATCAAATCCATCCCCGCCGGCGCCCGGGTAGCCATGAGCGGCACCCCGGTGGAGAACCGACTCACCGAGTACTGGAGCCTGATGGACTTTTGCAATCCGGGCCTGCTCGGCACCCTGAAGCGCTTCACGCGCGAGTACGTCACCCCGATCCAGACCCACGGTGACCAGGAGACGGCCACGCGCTTTCGCCGGGTCACGGCCCCGTTCCTGCTGCGACGGCTGAAGACCGACCGAAGCATCATCACCGACCTGCCGGAGAAGATCGAGCAGGATCAGTACTGTCAGCTCACTCCCGAACAGAGTGCGCTGTACGAATCGGTGGTGCGCGAGGGCCTGGAGGTCATCCAGGGAACCTCCGATACGTTCCGGCGCCAGGGTCTGGTGCTACAGATGATCCTGGCGCTCAAGCAGATCTGTAACCACCCGCGCCAGTACCTTAAGGAGGGCGAAGACGGGAGCGAGGCGTCGGGCAAGATGCAGCGCCTGCTTGAACTCCTCGAACCGATCCAGCGCCGGCACGAGAAGGCGATCGTGTTCACGCAGTTCCGCGAGGCCGGCAGCTTGCTCCAGGAGGCCGTCGCCGAGGCCACCGGCCGCACACCGGCGTTCCTGCATGGCGGACTCTCGAGAAACCAGCGCGACGCAGTCGTCCACCGCTTCCAGAATGATCGCACCGAACGGGTACTGGTGCTGTCCCTGAAGGCCGCCGGCACCGGACTCAACCTGACTGCGGCCTCCCACGTCATCCACTTCGACCTGTGGTGGAACCCGGCCGTCGAGGCCCAGGCCACGGACCGCGCCTACCGCATCGGGCAAACGCAGACGGTTCAGGTCCACCGCCTGCTGACCCAGGGCACCTTCGAGGAGCGGATCAACGACATGATCCAGTCCAAGCGCGCACTGACGGAGATGACGGTGGAAAGCGGCGAGCAGTGGATCGGCAATCTGGACGACGCCCAACTCAGCCAGGTTTTCAGCCTGGGTCAGAACCACACCGAGCCGGCGTGACAGCTCCCCACGACCGTGACGAGGGGCGCGCGCGCATGTCCGCGCGGTACCTGGATCCGATGACGATCTTCTTCGCGGTGCTGGCGCTGGGCGCCGGGGCCGCGGTCTACGTGCTCCATGGCCCGGCGGCCTGGTGGGACGCACTCAGCCGGGCCGGCGAGTTGATGCTGCAGGTGGCACCGATCCTGGTGGCCGCGCTGCTCATGTCCGGCTATGTACAGACACTGATCCCGCGCCACGCCATTGAACGCTGGCTGGGCGAGCGCAGCGGCGTGCGTGGCCTCGCCCTGGCCACGGCTGCCGGCGCCCTCACTCCGGGCGGCCCGTTCGCGGCCTTCCCGCTGGTGGTGGCCCTCCTGCGCTCGGGGGCCGCGTTCGAGGTGTGCGTCGCCTACCTCACCGCCTGGTCGGTCCTCGGCCTGAACCGCGCCCTGGTCTGGGAGATCCCGTTCTTCGGGCTCGACTTCGTTGCGCTGAAGATGCTCGTCTCCCTGCCCCTGCCCTTTCTGGCCGCACTCCTGGCCCGCCCGTTGGGCCGTCGCGTGAGGCGCTGGGCATGCTGAGTGCTTTTGTGACCATCCTCATCCTGCTAGGGATCTGCGCGGCGATCGCGCAGTTCCAGCCCCACGGCAGCCATCGTGCCGCCGCCCGGGAGGGCTGGCGACAACTCCAGCCGCTGCTCACGCGCCTCCCGGTAGCGCTCATCGCGGCAGCCTTCCTGGCCGTGCTGATTCCGGCCGAGGCGGTCGGCTCGCTGTTCGGCGAGGACTCGGGCGGCGCAGGGATCCTGATCGCATCGTTGCTCGGCGGCTTCCTGCCCGGCGGACCGGTGGTCGCCTTCCCTCTAGTCGTGGTGCTGAGCGACGCCGGCGCCGGCATGGCTCAGCTCATCGCACTGATCACCGCCTGGTCGGTGCTCGCCTTCCACCGCGTCGCCGCCTTCGAGCTGCCGATGCTCGGCGCCCGCACCACCGCGGCCCGCCTGCTGGTCTCCCTGCCGCTGCCAGTACTCGCCGGGGTAGCGGCCGGTGCGCTGACCGGGGCGCTGGCGACGTAAACATCCTTTTCCGCATGCCAGTTGCCAGCCGCATAAACGATAAATGGCAATCTAAACGGGGTTGACGAAGACGGCGCGGCTTGGCTTTACTTCCGCGGAGCGTCTATCGATTCATAGTTGGTTGGGTCTGCCGCCGCCGATCAGCGCGGCCGGGAGTGATGGGATAACATTGATCAGGGGAGGATTGACGATGAGACGCTCTCTCCCTCTCAGCCTAGCCCTCGCCTGCTCCTCAATGACTTTATCCGGATGCGGAACCATCAACCAGATGCTTGCCGGGGAGCAGGAACACTACGAAATGTACCAAGTGTTCGATATTCAAACCGATGAGGGCATTGAAACCGTCGCGGAAGCAACGAGCAACGGCATCCAGAGGAATATTTCAGGCACGCTGGAAACGGCACTGCCCATACCCCCCAGTGAGACCCCCAGTGAGCCTGGACGATTTGAAGTGACGAACCCGTTCGAGGGCACACAAGTCGGAGCATTAGCGGGAGATACTGCACAACTTCAACTCTCGGTCGTAAGCTGCGACGGAGCTGTCTGGACCGGGGAAGCTGAGCGGGATGTGACCGGGGCCCAAACCCAAGTCCACGGCTGCCTCTGGGAGTACGAAGAAGGCTATCACTTGGATCTTTACATGCAGGTTCTCGATGAAGACCAAGGGCTCATCGCGGGAGCAATCACGGAGGGTGTAGAGGGCATTGTCGGCAACCCGCGCGAGTGGGCGGAACAGATAGCCGTGGAAACGACTGAGACTATTGATCAGGATATCGAAGACGCCGAAATCACCCATATTGAGGGGCGTCCCGCCGAACTGGAAGGGGCACCTTGGATCATGCAAGAGACCCGGTAAACGTATGGGCTCCTAGGGCCCTGCCCCAGGAGCCCTTTGTACTCCCCGCTAAAGCAGAAATATACCCTAGGGACAGTCACATCGCTTACAGAGATAACCCTACACGCAACACTCACTGCCGTGCCAATCGGTTGGCAAAGAACGACCGAGATTGCAAAGGCCTTGGTATTTGATTCAAATCCTCCGCCGATCAGACCGGGCGCAGCGCCAACCCGAAGATGATCAGGGCCACAATGAGCGCCAAGGTCACCGCCAGCAGGGGGTGGCGGCGAAACCCGCCCGGGCTGGCGAGCTCACGGAGCAACCTGCGTAGTCGGTCAATCCTCATCCGATAGCGCCCCTTATCCGCCGCCGCTGTCTAGCTGCACAGCGGGTTTTGCTCCCAACCGAGCGATCCCGCGCGAAGGACTCAGCGGGCAGGTAGGGTCAACCGAAGCGTGCAGACCCGCTCGATCAGCTCCAGATCGTGGCTGATTACAATGACACACGCCCCGGAGTCCGCCAAGCGCTGCAGGTTCCGCACGATCAGCGTGAGATTCGCGCCGTCGAGTCCACTGGTCGGCTCATCGAGAACGAACAGCTGCGGTCTGCGCGCGTGGCCACAGGCCACCACCAGCCGCTGCTTCTCACCACCGGAGAGGGACTGCGGATGGCGCTTCTCCAGCCCGTTGAGCGCGTACTCGTGCAGCAATTCGTCGATCCAAGCGGGGTCCACCTCCCATCCCGCGCCACGCACGGAGCTGATCAGCTCCTCCCGGACCGTCCGCATGTGTAGCTGGTGATCCGTGTTCTGCAGCACCACACTCGTACGGCGCATCAGGGCACGCGCGCTCAGCGACCGACCCTGGACCCGGATCTGCCCAGCATCAGGCTTGAGCAACCCGGTCAGGAGGCGGACGAGGGTCGTTTTGCCGGCGCCGTTGGGACCGAGGACACCGATGACTTCCCCGGCCGGCAGGCTCAGATCCAGATCCTCGATCAGCGCGGGGCCATTGCGGTAGGCGAAGGACAGTCCGGAAACCTCGATGTGTCCACGGCCGCCCCGCGGGACCTCGGGCAGACGCGCGCGCTGGTCCTCGACCCTGAGCTGACGCAGGCCGAAGCGGTGACGTGACTCGGCGACTGCTTCCGCCGACCCCGCCATGACCAGCCGACCCGCCTCCATAACCAGGATGCGATCCACCAGCCCGGTCAGCCAGTAGAGGCGGTGATCGACGATCACCAGCGTCACGCCCTCTGCACGGAGCTCGGCCAGATGCTGCGCCAGCTCCCGGGTTGCCTCGGGATCGAGATTGGCCGTAGGCTCATCCAGCACAAGCACCGAAGGCGAGCGCGACATCACCTCGGCCAGCGCAACCTTCTGCTTCTGCCCGTCCGAGAGATCGTAGACGCTGGCATGGCTCAGCCCGGTCAGCCGGAACCGCTCCATGGCCCACTGCACACGGGTGCCAATACGTGCGGGGTGCTCACCGCGCTGCTCGTGCGTGAAGGCGAGCTCATCCTCGACGTGCAGGGCAAAGAACTGCTGTTCCGGATCCTGGAACAGCGTGCCGACGCGGGCACTGATCTCGGCCAGCATGGCCTGACGGGTCAGGCGTCCGGCAACCCGCGCCCGCCCCGCCCATTCGCCCTCAAAATGGTGGGGAATGAGGCCATTGATGACCCGCAGCAGGGAACTCTTCCCGCAGCCCGAGGCACCGGTCACCGCGATGGCCTCCCCCGGAGCAACGTGGAGGTTAACCTCCGACAGTGCCGACTGACGCTGAAACGGATAGGTGTAGGTCACATCCTCGAGCGTGATCACGACCACCCGACTCCGAGTTCAAGCCACAACGAGCCCCCGATGGCAACTGCCGCCAGCACCATGAACACCCAGTCCCGCTCACCGAAACGATCCTCGCGGTAGCGGGAGGCCGGCGTGTTGGCTCCCAGCCCCTTGAGTTCGGCCGCTACGGAGAGATCGTCCGCCGTACGCAGGGCCCGGAAGAGCAGCGGCATGAAGATCAGCCGCAGCGAGGCGACCGGATGCCGCACCAGCAGGAACGGCCCGGGCCTGAAGCCCTTAAGCCGCACGGATTCGCCAACCTGCTGAACGTCGAAGAGGAAGGCCGGCACAAAGCGCACCATGGCAACTGCCGGCAGGTAGAGCCAATACGGCAGGTAGAGCGACTTGAGCGCCGACAGCGCCCCCTGGATGCGGGAGGACAAAGCCATCGCAAGCACAGCGTTGAGCAGGATCGCCGAACGGAGAAAGGGCACGACCACATCGGCCAACTCACCGTAACCCAGCCGCGGCAGAAACACGCCCATCACATGCATAAACCCCAGGGCCAGCAGCCACAGGGCCCCGAACAGGAGGTAGGCTCCGAGCAGGACGCCGTAGCGCCGGCTCAGGGCAGCGTAGGCGGTACTGATGACTAGCAGGCCCAACAGCACCGCGGGCGACTCAAGCACGACCACAGCTACTGCGGCGATTACGCTGATGAGCATCTTGGTGCGCATGGCCAGCCCATGCAGCGGGGTCTGCCGATCTCCGGCCGTCCTAGTGATGGATGATACCGGCATGTCGCAGCTCCTCGATAAACCGTCGACCCAGCCACAGACCCAACAGGCTGCCGATGTAGCTGACGACCACCACCGCGGCCACCATCAGCAACAGACGCGGTTCCTCGCGCACCAGCAGGGCACCCACGCCCAGGCTGATGGCGCGGGCCAGCAATTCGTGCACGGCGACCCCGATGATCAGCCCGAACATCCGCCGATAGCCACCGAGCAGCCAGATCACCCCCTCGGCCAGCACGCCGGCGAGCAGCGAGGCGGGGATGCGGACCGGGTTGCCGCCCAGGACGAGGATGTCGACAACGGCACTGACCAGCAAAAAGATGGTCAATGTCCCGAGGCGCTGGACCTTGTGGAGCAGCACCAGCAGCAGCGCCGTCGACACGATGCTGCTGGCCATGAGCGTGACCGGGTTCATCCCGCCACCGAAGAGCACGATCAACAGCCCGGCCACCTTCGCCAGTGCGGCGAAGGTGCCTACCATGACCAGATCCGAGACGGACCAGTAGCGGCCGTGCCGACCGCTGGCCCGCTCGCGGGTGGCCGCACCCAGATCCGTGGCGCTCGGCTCGATGGTGCTCATTGGGACGCCCTCTGTTCCTGCCGCTGACGCCGCCGCGCCGCCGAGGGCTGGGTGGGGTCGATAACGGAGAACGCCTGCCCGTCGCAATCCCACCGGTCGATAACCTCCTCAAGCCGCGCAGCGACGTCGGCACGCCGGACGTTGCCGTGGGCATCCGGCGCGCGCGTCAGCTCCGCGTTTCCGGAGGGTGGGCCATCAAGCAACCCACCGGGACGGATCAGCAAATACGGCAAACCCGATCCGCGCAGGTAGTTCTCGGCACGGGTCTTGGCGTCGACAATCTGCCCGAACGCCTCGACCGCCTGCGGAGACCGGTACGGCCGCGTCTCACCGCAGCCGACGGCCGTCACCAGCACCACGCGGAAGGGGTTCCAGCCGCGAGCGGCATCCGTGACCAGCATATTCCCCACTTCATCCACGAAGCGGCTTTTCTCGAGCGCGCCCGAGACGGTGGAGACCACTACGGCGCTCTCGCCCGCTGCCCGGAACGCAGCGGTTACCGAGTCCGCATCGGTTACATCGCCGTGGATGACGCGGACGCCGAGTTGGGCAAGCCCCTCGGCCCGCTCCGAGACCCGAGCAAGGGCCACCACCGGTCGGCCTCGCTCTCGGAGGCGTTCGGCCATGAGCCGCCCGACCCCGCGCGTGGCACCGAACAATAGGACCGTACGCGTACTCATCGCTCCTCCTCCCCTTCGCCGATCCGCAAGCCCGGATAGCCGCCCAACTCTGCAGCAAGGGCCCGGAAACGCTCGAACTGATCCGCTCGCAGGCACCGTTGTTCGTCGCGGCCAAGGAAGATCTTGAACAGGTTTTCGCCCTCGGGGGTGAAGAACTGTAGTGAGGCAGTCCGGAACCCCATGAAAGGACGCACCACGAAAAGGATCGCCGCACAACGCTTCGGCCGCAGATGGCCACCGAGTGCACTGTCACCGTGAAGGTTGTAGAAACCGTGCGCTGAGCTGCCGGGGGGGACACGGTCCCGTACCTCCAGAATCAGATCCCGGTTGTGGACGACGACCAGGACCTCCCCCCAGTCACTCACCTCCTTGAGGATCGACTCGAACTGCTCGCCCGGCGCTTCGCACCAGAACGAGGCCGGCAGGCAGCGGGTCGCTTCCAGCGGCGTCAGCCCGTGACTCCGGGCCAGGTCCTCGATCACGGCGTCCGGACGCTCCTCGAGCACCTGCCGGACGGCCTCATGACCCTGTTCCTGTTTATCCGTCTGCATGGGCCTTCCTCCCCGATTCCAGAGCTTGCGCACAGACCTCCTGAAAGCCGGTGACCAGATTCGGCGCCCAGAAACGTCCCGCCACCGTTAGATGGATTTGCTCCCCGCGGCGCTCCGCCAGCCCTGCCTCGACCCAGCGGTCAACGAGCCTCCAGGGGCTGGGGTCCGCCTGCACCGACATCGGCATGCAGGCGCGTAGGGCGGGCAGCTCAAGACGGCCAATCTCAACACCACCCATCAGGGTGTCCCGGAGGGGTTGCAGCGCATCCGAGACCCGCATCATCGCCACGGGCTTGTCTCCGGCGGCCACGGCACGCTCGTAGGCTTCCATATCCGGGGTGTTGGCAAAGGTGTAAGGCTCGCGGCTGCCGCCGGCGCCGGCACCGAAGGCGAGCGTCTCGGCACCGGATTTGATCAACAGGTTGTAGAGGTTGCGTTCGCGTGGCGTTCGCGCCCAGTGACTGTTGCTAATCTGCCGCCAACCCGCCGTCGAGAGCGCCTCGACGGCCTCCGCGTAGAACTCCGCCTGCTCCGGGAGCCCTGCCGGCTGTTCGATGCACCCGCGCTCGACCAGTTTCTGCAGCGGAGTGCCCGGGATCAGCTTGAGCGCGTAGGTATCCAGGCCATCCAGACCTAGCTCCTGGCAGCTGTCCAGGTCACGGTGCCAACTCGCGAGATCTTGGTCGGGCAGTCCGAACATGAGATCGGCGATCACGGCACCCTGGTCATGGCCGGCCAACAGGACCAGGCGCTCGACCACCTCCTGGGCAGCTGCAACCCGGCCCTGCCGGCGACGGACCCGGGTGTCGAAGCTCTGCACACCGACCGAGATGCGATTGACCCCGCCGGCAAAAGCAGCCCGGATCTTCTCCTCGGTCAGCCCGGCGATGCGCGCCTCCAGGGTGATCTCGCAGTCGGCGGCCAAGGGCAGACACTCGCGAACGGCGGCGAGGAGCCTCTGCAGATCTCCCGCCGGCAGATCGCTGGGCGTACCACCGCCGAGGTAGACCGCGTGGATCGGCCGATCCCCGACCAGCGGCAGGGCCGCGTCGCGACGGATCTCCTCGATCAGCAGGTCCACATACCGGTTCAGTCGGGGCGCGCCCGAGCGATGGCGGTAGAAGCCGCAGTAAAGGCAGTTGGCCCTGCAGAACGGGATATTGATGTAGGCCAGTCGCTTGCCGGCTGCCGGTGACTGTTGCTCCAGTGCCGCCCACCGGCGGGGGATCTCGGTCTCCGACACCGCCTGTTTGTCCTGGCGCGGCATGACCGGGCGCCGGGCGGTGAACGCGTAGCGCAGGGGGTCACTGGTGACCGCCGGCGTCAGGCTTCCCGTTCGATCATTCATCACGCCCTCCCCTACCACTCAAGCTCAGCCGAGACGTAGTAGAAGCGCCCGCGCACCGGATCCGGCATCGTGCCGTAGAAATCATCGGCGTCATCCGCGTCGAGCCCCACACGCTCGGGGTCCGTACGGTAGGGGCGCTCATCGGTGGCGTTCTCCACGCCGATCCCCACGGTGATCCCCGCCGGCAGCTGCTGGCGCAGCCCCAGGTGGAGCAGCGTGTAGGGCTCGCCGACCCCGACCTGGTCACCGACGTGCTCGACCCGGGTGTGGGCCAGGGCGCCGGACCAGGGTGGTGTCTCGGCAAGTAGATGGGCCCGCTGGCGAGGCCGATTCTCGAGCCGGTCTCCGGTCTCGCGGTCGTGGGCAGCGAGGTAGGTGTAGCTGCCGCGGATCCGGCTACCATCCGGCCAGCGCCAGCCAGCCTCCAACTCCACGCCCTTGGTCCGGGCCTCCTCGATGTTGTCGTAGCGGCGCACGTGGGCGCCGTCGGGACGCTCCTCCCCCGTGCGCTGCTCCACGATCTGGTCCTCCACCTCGGTGCGGAACAGGGTGATCGCCTGGCGGCTGTGCTGGCCGGTACGCTCCAGGGCCAGGCTGTAGCTGCGCGAGCGTTCCGGATCGAGGTCCGGGTTGCCGTAGAGGTAGAACTGCGCCTCCGGGACCGGCATGTGCGAGTGGTCCATCTCGTAGTCGCCGGAGAGCTGGAGCAGGTTGGGTGCCGCGAACCCCTCGGCGTAGTCAGCCTTGACCCGCACCTCGTCATTGACGGCGTAGACGCCGCTGACCCGTGGGCTGACCCCGCCGCTGTACTCGCTGTGGCCATCCAGGCGAGCGCCGAGCGTGACCAGCAGGCGATCCCCGAGCAGATAGCTGCGGTTCTCCAGGCCGACTCCGTAGTGGTGGGCCCGGTCCCGGGGCACCTCGGGCTCGCCACCGACCTCGCGCTCGAAGGTCTCGCGGCGGTAGTCCACGATGGCGCTCAGCCGCTGCCGATCGCTCCACCACACCCCGCCGCGGGCCTGGGCGACGTCCTCGGTGTGCTCCATTTCGCGGGGGGCCAGCTCGAAGACCGGTACCTCATCCTGGTCTGGCGGCGGGGGCTCTCCCGGGGCCGCAGGTGGCCAACCAACAAATTCACGGATTTGCTCTCGCTCAGGCTCCTCGGCCTCGACCCGAGAGCGGTAGAGCTGGACTTCTCCGTCCCAGTCGGTGCGCTCGAGCGCGTAGGCGGCGCCGAAGGCGTAGCGGGTCAGATCGACATGAGTCGGCTCCTCACCGAGCTCATCCAACCCCCGGATCTCGCTGTACATCTGCTGCCAGGGAGGCAACTCATCTCGAGGCTGACTCCGCCCCGTCCGCTCTTCCTCCCCGGCGCTCAGGAAGAACTCGAACTCGTGCCCCGGCGCCGGATCGTAGAAGAGGCTCGCGTAGCCGCTGAGCGCCTCCCGACCCTCTTGGTAGTAGTCTTCCTCGCTAGCGTAGTGATGATCCGGCAGCAGCGACGGCTCGGTGTCCACAAACTCCAGACTGGCGATCGCGCCCCAGCGCTCGCCAAGGGGACCGCCGGCAAACAGGGAGTAGTGCTGCTCCTCACCGTCATAGCCGGAATCCAGGGTGCCGTAGCGGGCCGTCGCGGTACCCTGCCACTCGTCGGTTGGCGGCCGGGTGATGACGTTGATGACGCCTCCGAGTGCGTCCGCCCCGTGAACGGCCGAGGCGGGATTGCGCACCACCTCGATGCGCTCGATGGAGCTGATGGGCGGCATGGCCCCGGTGCGGAAGTCGTTGTGGGGGAAAAGTTCGTCGGTGTTGTTGAGCCGACGACCGTTGATCAGCATCAGCGTGTGCCGCGGTTCAAGGCCCCGGATCTGGGGCCGATCGCGACCACCACGCACAGCCGTGGTATCCACGCCCGGAGTCTCGCGCAGGATCTCATCCAGCGTCGTCACCGGGCGGCGCTTGATGTCTTCCCGCGTGATCTCGCCGTAACCGGCCGGGGCCTCCTCGCGACGCACGGCGCCGATGCCGGAGGTGACCACGACATCCTCCAGGGCCGCGCCGACGGCACCCTCGCCACCGCCCTCCGCGGCGAGAGCCGTTGTGCTCCACGCACACGCACCCAGGCCGACACAGGCCAGGCAGAGACCCGAGCACCACCCTGGCCACTCCAAGGAACCATGCACCATTGCCACCTCCAGTCAGGTCAACGCGTCAGCCAGGAAGGGAGTCCCATCACGCCTCGACCCCCTCTTGAACCTGGCTGGCCCGGTCGCGACCGGAGGCTGGCTAGGCTTTCGCAAACGATAACGATTCGTATTAGTAAGTCAACCCCCCGCGCCCGGCCAGGCACCAACACAGACCCCCGGTTGCCGAGCCGGGCATTCCGGACTAGAATCGCATTCGCTAATGATTCTCATCCGCGCCCTGGCGGATTGACGCTCCGGGCACGGGCAGAGGCACGGCAATCAGAGGAAGCAGCCATGACCAAACGGAACCAGGAGCCGACGACCGCCGCCCACAGCCAGGAGGTTCCCACTCCGAGCGATCATCAGCGCGAACAGACCTCAAGGACCCCGCACATGGACAGCGCTGCCCTCTTCAACGGCGCGAATCGTGTCTTCATCCACCACCGCGGTGAGGCGTACCAGCTCCGTGAGACAAGACAGGGCAAACTCATCCTGACCAAGTGACCCGGGCCGTTTCACCCCGGCTCTACGCCCTACATTCCATCGTTTTTTATTCCATTTTCGCGAGCCAGGTGCTGCCCCCTGCACCCAGCCAGCCACTGCGTAAACCGTGATCCACCCGGGGCCTACCCGGGGATCGCACTTTGGACTGGCCATCAGGAGGCTTTGCACGATGCATCGGATTCACACACGCGCCCGCGCTCTGGTGCGACCGATGATTCTATTCACCGGAAGCGCTCTGTTATCCCAGTACCCTTCTCTGCTTGCAGCCGAGGCAGCCGAGGTCCCCGCCGTACGAATCCAGGCAGGTGGGGACGCGCAGGAGCGAGGTGTGGGTCGAGATGAGCTGCTCCGTCGGCAGGCCTCACAGACTAGCGAAATCTTCCGTGGCGATGCCTCGGTCGAGGTGGGCGGTGGCAGCCGAAACGCGCAGCGCCTTTATCTGCGTGGACTGGAATCCAGCAATCTCAACGTCACTGTCGATGGCGCCCGCCAGGGACGTGACCTGCACCAGCACCGCGGCGGAGCCACCAACCTCGACCCCGAATTGCTTCAGAGCGTAGAGCTCGATCCTCATCCGTCGGCGGATCAGGGGCCAGGGGCGCTCGGCGGTGGTGTCCGCTTCCGGACAGTCGATGCTCAGGACCTGCTTGGCCCCGATGAGGATACCGGTTTCCGCCTAAGCACCGGCTACGCCACCGCAGACTCTTCGGAGCGCGGCTCCGCTACCGGGTTCCAACGTCTCGGCCGGGACTGGGGGGCGCTGGCCCACATCAGCGGGACGAACCGAGACGACTACGAGGTCGGGGGCGGTGGGACAATGCCGTTCTCCGGCGGGCGTGATCGCAGCTACATGGCCCAGGCGAGCCGTGTCCCTGCCGATGGGCACGAACTGCGGCTGGGCGTACAGCGACACAGCTATAAAGACGATAGCCTCTACGGTGGGCCGGGGAGTGATACGGGTGACCCTCGAGCAGGCTACCGTGGTGATCCCGAATCGCAGGAGCAAAAGCGGGATACCTGGACGGTCGAGCACCGCTACCAGCCGGAAGACCCCCACATCCATTGGCAAGCCCGGGCCTATCGCAACGATAACCGCCTTGAACGCCTGGATGAGGGCACCGAGACCCGCGCAGTCGAGCACGGCGGTGATCTACGCAACACCTTCACCCTGCACGCCGGACCAACGCGTCACCGGCTCACGACGGGGTTTGACTACTACTCCGAGGACGCACGCCTTCAACAGGAGGAAAGCCCGGATCTGAGCCAGAGCTCCCGCAACTTTGGGGCCTTCCTGCAGAATCGCCTGGACTGGGAGCGACTGCACATTTCAACCGGCCTGCGTTTCGACGACTATGTCACCAACCTCGGGGGACAAGAGCTCGATGGGGATGCCGTCTCCCCCAACCTGAGTGCAGAGCTCGCCTTACCTGCCGGCTGGAGTGTGTTCGGCGGCTACGGAGAGGCTGTCAGTGGCGCCGGTGGCACGATTCCTATCGGGTGGCTACAGCGCATCGATGCGGACGCCACTCAACTCGAAGGGATCGACTCGCTCCGGGCCGAGAAGTCTCGTCGAGGCGAGGGGGGCCTGCGCTATCAGGGTCGGGATTTGGTCACCGCCGGCGACCGCGCGAGGCTTGAGGTAACGGCCTTCGAGACGCGGATCGAGAACAGCCTCACTCGCGCCGATGGCGGGCCTCCCCACCCCTACATCGAGGGGCTTGAAGAATACGATGTGCAGGTCAGGGGCTACGAACTGCGCGTCAACTGGGGCGCTGGAAGCTACGATACGCGCCTGTCTTTCCTAAGCGCCGAGACGGAAGACGAAGATGGTAACCCCTTAGGCGTCATCCGACGCCAATCCGGTAGTGGTGGGGATCGCCTGGCCTGGGATCATCAGTGGTCACCCCATGAGACGCTGATCCTTGGCTATACACTGACCTGGGTGGGTAACCACACCGATGTTCCAGACGACCAACCGGAGCGCGACGGATACCAGACCCACGACGTGCAGGCCCAATGGCGGCCTTGGGCCGACGAGCGACTGACCTTGGGGCTCGTGGTAAACAATCTTCTCGACGAAGATTACGCCGAGCACACGTCACTCGCCTTTGAGGAGGATGGGGATTTGATCGTTCGTGAGGAGCCGGGACGCGATCTACGCGTAAAGGCCACAATGCAGTTTTGATCTCTTTGGCTCATCCAAGATGAAGAAGATCGATGAGTCCTTCACCTGCTTCCTGTTCATTAATTCGAACCGATTCGTCACGGAGTGATCACGATGGATCCCATTCCTACACGAACCATGTCCTTGGCTTTGACTACTGCGCTACTCATCACCTTGCCGCTGACCACCGGACAGGGCTTAGCTGAAGCAAAGGATCGCATCCCGGTCAAGCGTGAGGCTGAGGAATACTACCGTTACCATGAACGCATGCGTGGCTTCCAGGAGGCGATTCGAGATGTATTGAAACACGCGCTGGAAGAAGATATGGAAGCTGTTGCGCACCATGCCCGAAGCGCGCTTCCAGGAAACCTCCAAGATAATCCGCAGCAGGATAGCCAGAACAGCTCCGGGGACGATTCATCCCGAGCCGCGCGCCAAGAGGTTACGCCCCAACCGTTCCAGGATATGATGCGGGCAACCCACTCCAATTTTCAGGGTCTAGCGAACGATGCTCACGATCTGGATGATCTGGTAGAACTGCAGCAACGGCTTGTCCAGATCAAGGATGTTTGCATCGCTTGCCATAGTGCATACCGGTTCGAAAAGCGCTGACGATGATTAACCCCCGTGCAGAGCAACACCCTAAATAACCTTACATCGTTGTTTGTTCCATTTTCGCGAGCCAGGTGCTGCCCCCTGCACCCAGCCAGCCACTGCGTAAACCGTGATCCACCCGGGGCCTACCCGGGGATCGCACTTTGGACTGGCCATCAGGAGGCTTTGCACGATGCATCCGAAACGAACGCAGACGCCGCTTCTCACCTGCACCAGCCTGGCGGTGCTCGGCGCCCTCAGCACCACCGCCGGGGCCGATGAGGCCCCGACCGCGCTCCCCGAAGTCCTCGTTGAACCGCCGGAGGAGATCGAGGGCAGCGGCACCGAGCGGATCAGCCGGCAACAGTCCCACCGTTTGCAGGACCTGTTCCGGGGCGACTCGGAATCCCACGTGGGCGGTCCACGCCAGGCGCGACGCCTCTATCTGCGCGGTATCGAGGGGAGCCAGACCCGGGTCACGGTCGACGGCGCCCGGCAGGGCCGGGATCTGCACAACCACCGGGGCGGCCTCGCCGGGATCGATCCCGCCTTCCTCCGCTACGCCGAGGCCGAACCCGGACCGCCGGCGGCGGACGACGGCCACGGCGCCACCGGCGGCTCGGTCCGCTTCGAGACCATCGACGCAGGCGACCTCGTCGACCCCGAGACCGGCTACGGCGGCTTCGCGCGGGGCGTCCGGGGCAGCGCGGCCGACTCCCTGGCCACCAGTGCGGCGGGCGCCATCTACCCCACCGAACGGATCGGACTGCTCGTGGGCGGCAGTTACACGACCACCGAGGACTATCGCCTCGGTGGTGGCGAGATCAAGGATTACACGGCGTACGATGACCGCAATCTCCTGCTTCGGCTCAACGCCGATGGCGAACAGCAGCGGGTCCGACTTGGCTATGAGGAGAACGAGAACCTGGGGGAATTGCCCCTCAGCGGCGGCGATCGTCCGCCCTTTGAAGAGGACGACCTTGCCGATCAGCGTATGGTGCGGGAGACGACCAGCCTCAACTACGAGTTCCACCCAGAGACGCGGTGGGTGGACCTGGAACTCGACCTATACCGCAATCAGAGCGAGTGGGAGGACCGGGACGCCGAGGTTGGTTTCCTGAGCGACGGTGTCGGCGGCCGCCTGGCCAACACCGCCACCCTCGCGCGGGGTTCCCTGGGGCCGTTGGGCCACGGGGAGAACCGCCTGACCATCGGCGGCGATATCGAACGGGATACCGGGGAAGGCGACCATCCGAGCCGGGGCGGCGACATCCTGACCTACGAGTCCCAGGGGGCGTTTATCCAGAACCGGCTCGAGAGCGAGCGACTGGATCTCTCGCTGGGGGTTCGGGGCGACTGGATGGAGACCGACTATGAACAACTAGGGGAGTCGGTGGACTTCTCGGAGGTCTCCACCAACGCCCGGATCGGCTACTGGGCCACCCCGTCAACCGAGCTCTTCGTGGGCTACGGCGAGTCCGCCCAGGGCCGCTCGGGGACCACGACGCTGCATCTGGACCGGAACATCGGCAGCCGCGACCAATTCGATGAGAACGAGGTACCTGACGATTTCAACCTCGACGAGTTCGAGGCGACTCGCATCGAGTATGACGACCCGCAGACCAGCGCTACGACCGAGGCCGGCGTCCGGTCCGAGCAGCCGCTGGCCGGCGGCCGACTGGAGCTTTCCGGCACCCTGTTCCGGACCGATATCGACGACCTGATCCTCTACGGGTTCGAGCAACCCACACGTCTCGGACGGCAACCGATCCAGAGCATCGATAACCTCGACGATCAGATCACCACCGAGGGCTACACGCTCAAGGCCGCGTGGCGCGGGGAAGCTCTTTACAGCTCCGTGAGCTTCACCCACGACAAGGTGCGCGGCCTCGGGGACGGAGACACCCTGACCCCCGGCGAGCCCTCCGGACGCCAGCAGCTGGTCCGTGCCGTCGGCCCGCAGGGGGATCGCCTGGTCTGGGACAGCGTCTACCAGTTCCACCCGGCTCTCCAGGTCGGCTACACGCTGAAGGCGGTCGCGGACCTGGAGCGGGTGATCCCGGGCGACGGCGAACGCGACGGCTACACCACCCATGATGTGCAGATGCGCTGGCAGCCCGGGGGCGACGAGGACGTCACCCTCTATTTCGTCGTGCACAACCTCTTCGACGAAGAGTACGCCAGCCACACCGCCATCCCGCGGTACGCAGCCGGTGAGACCGTCGAGGATAGCGATTACGCACGCGAGCCGGGACGCGACATGCGGCTGGGTGCCAAGGTCCGATTCTAAACGTTCCGCACGGCAGGCCGGGGAGTGCGCCCTCTGGCGCTCCCCGGGCCCTCCGGGCCACCTGCTCTTTGCTCGCCGCCCGGGAATCGGCTAGATTCCTCCAAGGGTTCGGAACCACGCGTGCAATCGTGAGCCGTGGAGGCATGGGGCATTGGCTTTTGAATTCTTGATGCTGGTTGGGCTGGCACTGGCGGCGCTGGTGGTCGCCGTCATCATCCAGCGCCGTCGCGACGGGCGCGCCCCGGGCAGCCGCGACGACCCACTGACCCGCGCCTGCCACGGCGACACGGAACAGGCCGATCGCCTGGAGGCCGCCGAGCAGGAACGCGCGGCAGGCAAGCTCTCCCGCACCGAGGCGCGGCGGCGGGCCGCCGAACGCCTGAAACGCGACCGCGTCTAAGCCATGTTTCTGTGGCTGCTGATCGCTGCCGTCCTGGCAGCCATCGACCTCGGCGCCCGCCCGTCGAGCCTGCAGGGTGGCTATCTGCTGGCCGCGGCCATCGGCGCCCTGGCAGCGGCGCTCGCCAGCCTGGCCCTCGGCGATGCCCACCAGTTCGTGATCGCACTACTCGTCGGGGCTGCTGCTGCCCGCTTTCTGCCGCCAGCCATCCAACGCCGGGAAAGGCACCGGCTCAAGCGGGAAGCACGGGACTACACGCTCGCCGAAGTTGACGTCGATGAAGACGGCATCCCCTGCGTCCAGCCTCAGGGTGAGGACACCCCCCTGCCGGCCATGCTCGAGGATCGCGGGGAGCTGACTGCCGGCGACACGGTTTGGGTGCTACGCGTCGAGCAGGGCGTGGCCATCGTGCGTTCGGCCAGTGGACGGAGGGGGCGGGTCCCGCCCCCGCTGAGCCGTTGCCGGTGGATGCGCTAGACGGCGCTTACGACGCCGCCTCCGCCGGCGCATCCTCGACCGGGATCAGGATCTCGTTCCGGCGCAGAAACCCCGGGGTCATCGGATCATCGTAATAGGCATAAACCGGCTCGCCGGCGGCCTCCAGCCCCTGATCCGTCATCCACTCGCGGAGCCTGCGCTCGTGCTCCTCGACCATCGAATCGCTGGCACGGCCCGAGAAGCGAATGGCTGCCATTCGCTGCGGGTCGAGTTCGCGCAGGGTGATCTCCTCGCCCGCCGGCCGGGGCAGGTCGTCCAGGGAGTACTTTGCCGGCATGATGAAACGCACCAACCAGCGCCCCTCGCCTTCCGGCGTCTGGGTCACCGGGGCCGTCATGGCGATGGAATCACCCTCGCGCTCACGCGCAAAGATGTAGCCAGCCAGCGGCCGGAACCCGGCACTGACCGCATCGCCCCGGCTGCCGCTGCGCTCGACCTCGGCCACCCGAAGCGCCGGATAATCCCTCAGCTCGCGGTCGCCATCCTGCAGGACCACCGAGTACTCCGGTGTCTCGACGCCGCGGACCACGACCCACCAGGCAACGATGACACCCACCACCAGAACGACCGCAAGCCCGACTCCCCAATAAACGATCTTCATTACGCACTCCGAGCAGCACGACTATCCCATTATGACGCACTTCCAGCCGACGGCGGATGCCCACGCCGCCGACAAAAAGCCTGCGGACCTCAAGCCTCGTCGTCCTCGTGCCCTGGATTGAACACCATCACCGGTACGGACGACTGGCGGACCACCGCATGGGCCACGCTGCCCAGAGCCAGCTGGGCCAGCCCGCTCCAGCCCTGCGTCGTCATGGCCACCAGGCTGCCCCGGTTGGCCGCATAATCCGTGATCGCCTCCGCGGTATCCTGCTCGGACTCGAGGACGGTGTGGCTAATCTTCTGACGGGTCTTCGGCTGCCATGCCGCTGCGAGCGCCTGCAGATAACTGGCCGCCTCCGAGGTATCCTGGCCGGCGGTGTCGACGGCCACCCGGACCAGGCGTAATTCGGTGTCCAGCGCCTCGGCCAGCTGCAGGGCCCGGGGCAAGATCCGCTCGGCGAAGCTTGAGCCATCCAGCAGAACCAGAATCCGCAGAACCGGACCGCTCCAGCCGCTGGGCAGTGCCGGCCCGCTGAGCAACAGGGGGCGACTTGCCTGTCGGGTCAGCGTTGCGGCGGTGCTGCCGAGCAGCGCCTCGCCCATGGTCCCCCGGCCACGGGTGGCCACGCAGTAGAGGGATTGCGTGTCCTCGCTGATGCGCTGCGCAAGGTATTCCGCCGGGCGCTGGGCCGGGGTTACCTCAATCCCCGCAGCACCGACCCGGGGGCTTCCCGCCTCGCCCAGTGGCAGCATGTCCTCGATATCCTTGCGGCGGCCGGGACCCGAGCCCTCCGGCTCCACGACGGACAGCAACCTCAACGGCAGACCACTCTGCTCCTGCAGCTCATGGCCCACCACCAGGCCACTGAAGAGTGAGTACTCCGAGCCATCGACGGTGACGACGATCTCTTCCATAGCAACCTCCCGGGCCAAGCCCGTTACAACGCCGGAGCCACCAGACGGGCAGGCTCCTGCTGCCCGCCATGCATCACCCGGCTCATGACCACCTGATAGATCCCGAAGGGATCAACAATCCCGGGGACGATCACGCAAACGCCGTCGCGCGTGGTGATCACCACGCGGCCATACCCAAGAAGGCGGCCGAGCCAGGTGTAGTGGACCCCCAGGGCCTGAACGTCCGACAGTGGGATGACCCGCGAGTGCACCACGATCAGACCTGTCTCGACGACGAGGTGGTTCTCGGTGACGCGCAGCTCGGTATCGAAATACACCCCCTGAGCGTAGGCCGCCAGCCCGGGGAAGACGAGCACATAGAGGATCGTGGCGATGACCTGGCCGACGACGCCGAAAGGACCAACTGCCAGCAGCGCGCTGGTGAGCAGGGCAAGCACGGCCGGCAGGAGTACGCCCCAGTGCACCTCGGCCCGATACAGCACGCGCTCGGGCGGCTCGGCGGTCTCTTCGCCAAGCTGCTTGCGCGGATCGTAGGCGGTGCCGCCCACCCGGAACCGGTAGCGCATGGACAGCGCGAGCAGGGTGAGGCTGATCCCCGGGGGCAGGAGGAGCAGCCCCGTGGTGAGCAGCATGATGCCAGCGGCCGTACCGAACAGGCCGACTCCGGCGATCAGCGAGCCGAGGGTGGTCACCACCATGCCGCCGGCCAGCAGATTGAGGGTGCGCCGCCAAGGGGCCGAGGTACCCGGTTCGCGGCCACGGGCCACCTCTCCTGGCCACCAGCGCAGCAGGATGGAGATGATCGTGGCCGGCAGCAGGACGGTGAAAGCGATCAGCGACAGGAACGCCGCCTCTCCCCACAACAGGATGGAGCCGAGCAGCGCCAGCGCGGCGGCCAGCAGCAACAGGCGGGTAACGCGCCCGTACAGAAACCGCCCGATCTGAACCAGCAACGGCGGCGCGTTGGGATCCGCGAGTTTGCGGCGCAATTGATCTCGTTTCATGGCCACGGCTCCTTGCCCAGCGCCACCAGGCATGCGCGCAACAGCAGCAGTCCACCGCCTATCCACGCTAGCAGGGGCAACCCGCCCAGTGGAACGGCCAGGAGCAGGATCGCCACGGCAAGGAGCAGCACCGCCGCGGAGAAGACCAGCGACTGCACCGCATGGAACCGAACCAGCGGGTCGGCGCGCTCGAGCATCAACAGAAGCAGTGCGCTGAGCGGGCCAAGCAGATACGCGCAGCCAGCGGCCTGGGGGCGTGACAACCCAGTGCGCCCGCGTGTCGGCTCGCCGCGGGGCGGCTGCAGCTCCATCCCCCGCGCGCTCAGACGCTCCCTTTCCTGCCGGAGACCGATCAGGAGGCTCAGCGACAGCGCAAGGACAACGATCGCGAACGGCAAGCCGCTGGCCACGGCACCGGCCTGCAGTGCACCCAGGGCCGCCTCGCCGCCGACGAACAGCAGCGTGGCGGCGAGCACACCGGTCAACACGACCCACAGCACCCGTTGCATACGCGGCGTATCCAGGCGGCCGCCGGCTGTTACCGCATCCAGGACGCGCGAGCCGGAGTCCGACGAGGTCACGAAGAAGATCACCACCAACAGCACCGCCAGCGCAGCGGTGAACTCGGTACCGGGCAACTGCTCCAGCAGATGGAACAGTGCCATGGACTCGCGCTCACCCAAGCCGTCGGCCAGGCCTCCGAGCCCGCCCTGGACCTGACGAAGCCCCTCGCCCCCCAGGGCGCTAATCCAGAGCCACGTCACCGCAGTCGGCACCAGCAGCACCGCTGTAACCAGCTCGCGGACGGTGCGCCCATAGGAGATACGGGCGATGAACATCCCCACGAAGGGGGACCAGCTGATCCACCAGGCCAGGTAGAAGACAGTCCAGGTCTCCATGAAGCCTGCATCATCGCGGCCCACCGGCGTGCTCATCGGCACCAGCTGGCCGAGGTAGCTGACCCCGGCGGTCGCCAGACTGACGGCAGACGCCAACAGCCCCCCGCTGACGAGGATGAACAGTAGCAACAACCCGGCCATTCCGAGGTTGAGGTTGCTCAGCACGCGGATCCCGCGCTGGATACCCAGCAGTACCGACGCCACGGCGACACCAACAACCACCGCGATGAGCAGTAGGCGGGTACCCAGCGCGTCCTCGACACCGGCGAAGATGGTGCTCAGACCGCTGGCCGCCTGCTGGGCCCCGAATCCGAGCGACGTCGCCAGGCCGAAGACCGTCGCAACCACCGCGACGATATCGATGGTGTGGCCGATCGGCCCCCAGGTGCGCTCACCGAGCAGCGGATAAAAGGCCGAGCGCACGGTCAGCGGCAGACCGCGGTTGTAGGCAAAGAAAGCGAGAGCCAACGCCATCACGGCGTAGATGGCCCAGGGGTGCAGCCCCCAGTGATAGAGGGTCGCGCCCAGCGCCAGCCGGGCTGCGGCTTCGGTCCCTGGCTCGACGCCCCGCGGGGTGCCAAGCCAGTCGGTGTAATAGGCCACCGGTTCCGCCACCGCCCAGAACATCAGCCCCACGCCCATGCCCGCGGCAAAGAGCATGGTCAGCCAGGAAAGGCGACCGAACTCCGGCCGGGCCGCCGCACCCCCGAGCCGGATGTTGCCCGCGGGCAGGAGGATCAGGGCGAAACAAAGCAGCACCAGCAGGTTCCCGGTACCGAGGAACACACCGGCGAACCGCCCGCGCACCCCGTCCAGGGTCGCCTCCAGAAGATCCCGCGCCGGCTCGGCGAAGGCCAGTGTCAGCCCGAGGAACAGCAGCAGGAGACCGGCACTGACGATAAAGACCGGCGCGTGCAGCTCCAGCCCAAGCACGTGCGTGGTCTGCGCCCGGGTATCCGGCCCGAAGCCAGGCTCGGCCGAGCGGGACCGGGGCCGGGCAGGTGCTCGGCGTTCGGTCAGGCTCATGGGACGCCCTCTGGTTGCAGGTGCCTGCCGGGGCGCTCCGCCATAGCGCGGACGACGCCCCACGCCGCTCCCTAACTCAGGCTAGCAGTCCCGCCCGAACCGACGAGGGCGGTGTGGTGACTCAGACAAGGATCCGGACAACGCACCGCCGAAGCTTCGCCCCCGGAGAGGCGACGGCGACAGTCTTGCAAATAGGAATCGTTTTCAGTAACATTCAATCCAGCGGCTTCACGGTCGCTTGGGTGCTCACGTCAGCGGTACTTCGGGCCGGACACCACAAGGGGTCCGGCCCTTTTTTTCACCCCCGATCACCGATGATGCTCACCGGAGCGCTCAGGCTGATAGACGATCTCCTCAATACGGACTCGATGCTCACCGCCACCGGCCCTGGGCCAATCGATCTCCTCGCCCTGCGAGAGGCCAAGCAGCGCACTGCCCACCGGAGCCAGTATCGAGATGGTCTGCCCGCTCGGATCCGCGTCCTTCGGATAGACCAGCGTCAACGTGAACTCCTCCTCGGTCCCCTCCACACGGAACCGGACGGTCGAGTTCATGGTGACCACATCGGGCGGGACCTCATCCGGCTCGACGATCCGGGCCCTCGCCAGTTCGTTCTCAAGGTCCGGTTTGCCCGGGAAGGCGTTCCGAGACAGCGAATCGATGAGGTCCTCAAGCCGCTCGGCGTCGCGGGATGAAATAACGATCTCGGGTCTTTTACTCATTCAATCCAGCCAATCGGTTATGTCGACGGGGGCAGGTCGGTTGCTCGCGGGCGCAACCCGGTCAGCCGTGCCGGATCCGGCACGGTGCGTGCGACCTGGAGCTCGGGCCAGAGTGGCCGTTCTCAAGTTTCGGGGGACGGTGACCGCGGGCTGCCGCCCACAGGCCACGCGGGATGCCTGTCCGGCCAACCATAGCACGCCTGCCTGTTGCGTCCAGGCGCTTCCGCCACTGAACGCACCGGAGCCTTCGGTCGCCTCTTGCAGTGGAGAAAAGGTCCGTGCCGGATCGCGGGCGAATTCCACAAAATCTGTGGAAAACCGTGTGGAGAAAATCGGGGGCGCCCGCATTTCGAGGGGCCCGGAGGTCGATTGATCAAAACCTGCTCAGGAAAACACCCTTCACAATCAGCAGGTTGAGCGCCTGACCACCCCCGAGCGGGGAGTCACCCAACAGTTCCCGACCGCCTGTGCAGAATCAACGCTCCCCATCCGGCTCAAGCGCGGCTGTCAAGCCCGGCTCCGGGTCATCGGCCATCTGTTGCCCCGCCAGACCCTCGTGGACGGTGAGGTAGCCGGCGATGAGGAAATAGCCGGCGCCGGCGACAAAGACCAGCAGCCCCACCGTACGGAACACCTCTCTCGCCGCCCGTCCGAACATCCTCAGCCTCGGCTTCATGACACCAACCTTTTCTCGATACGAAAGCCACATAGAATGGTACTGCGAACCATTCGCATCTGCAAGCTTATACGCATCGCGTGCACCCCTTCCCCCTGCCCAACGCGCAGTCCAAGATAATCAGACTTGCGCGCCCCCGGCTTACCGGCCCGCGGTGAGCAGTGACTGCGCCTTTCAGTCGGTTCTAAACCTCAGCCACCAGCGCCAGTCAGCAGGCTGCCCGGGAACATACCAATGCGCCACGACCGCCCCATGCCGGAAAAGCCGCTCGAGGTTGGTCTCGACTCCAGAGCCACCCCCGAACACCTGTGGGAGATCCTCACGGACACCAATCAGTGGCCACGCTGGGGACCGAGCGTTCGTCGTGTCATAGCGGCCGAGCGCTACATTCATGCCGGCGCGACAGGGCGGATTGTCATCACCGGCGTTGGATTGCAAGTCGGGTACCGGATTACAACATTCGAGCCACCCTACCGATGGGACTGGTCGGTCGCCCGCTTTCCCGCCACTGGGCACCGCGTCGATCCGCTACCGAACGGCGGGGCGCGAGTGGTGTTCGAACTACCGCGTTGGGCCTTTGCATACGCCCCGATCTGCCGGCAGGCGTGCCGACGGATCATCGACATCGCCCACCGATAGCGCCGCCCGGACCCCGGGCACCGGCGACAAGACCGCCCGACAGCCCCATCCAACGCCTTCGCATCGGGGTTCGTGACCCTCGCCGTTGAAGTGCTCTGGACACGCCTCTTTGCCCAGGTCCTTCAGAACTCGGTCTATACGTATGCGATCGTCCTCGTCGCCTTCCTCCTGGCGCTGAGCCTGGGCTCCGTCGCCTCCCATGGACTGGCGCGGATCCCTCGCTTTAACCCCCGTCATGTGCTGCTTGCCCTGCTCACCATTGCGGCGACGGTGGTGGTCGTCTCGCCCTGGGCTTTCCACAGCGCAACGGCCGGCCTGACCTACGTCGGTTCCGGCGCGGGCTGGATGGAATACCTGACGGCGGTCTCCGGCATTGCCCTGCTGGTCATGGTCCTGCCCGGTGTCATGCTGGGGGCTGTCCTGCCCTATCTACTGCGCGTCGTCCAGGCCGCCAATCCACAGCCGGGCCCGGCCATCGGCGGGCTGGTTGCCGCCAACACATCAGGCGCCATCCTCGGTTCTTTGGTTGCCGGCTTCCGTTGGCCCGCGGCTCGGCTGAGAGGCGTATCACATCCCGGACTTCCGGCCTACACTCAGGGGCACCTTTGTCCATGCACGGCGGCTAGCCGTGGCACGGAGACCGCTGATCGGCGCCATCGTTCCGGACTTGGGGCAAGCCTTCCCTGGGCCGCACCGATGGCCGGAGAGTGCAAAGGATGCTCCCTCGATCCCCGCTGAACCGAACGCACCTTGGGTTCGCCAGCGTCTACCTGGCCGCGTTTCTGGACCTCCTGGCCGGAGGCCACGTGATCTGGTTGTGGTCCGACACACCCGCCGATCGGGTGCTTATCGCCCTACTCTCGATGAGCGCGGCCGGGATCCTGTTACTGGTTGCCGTCTACCTGACCGTCGTGACGGATGGCCGTGAAGGCAATGGCTGCTTGATCGCCAACGTACCCGTGGTTCTGGTGATATTGGGCATTCTGGCGGCACCGGCGGAAGCGGTCATCATCCTGCTGTTTCTGATCGGCTGGATGTGGCCGGCTATGGTCAGTGTCGCCGTGTTCATCGGCGGCCCCAGGACGCAATAGGGTGTAACCGAACGCGGAGACGAGTCGATGTGCGGACGCTTTGCCCTGACCACGCCCCTCGAGACCATCGGCGAAAGCCTCTTCGGCATCCCGTCCGTGGGCGAGTCGCACGCACCGCGCTACAACATCCCGCCCGGAACCCCCATCCCCGCCTTCCGCAGCGCGGACGAGCCCGGCGAGGCCGCTGTCCTCGATTGGCCCGTCTGGGGATTCAAGCCCCGGTGGGCGGATACCGACGGGCCCGCACCGATCAATGCCCGCGCTGAACGGGTCGCCACCAGTCCCTACTTCAAGCGTGCATTCAGCCAGCGCCGCTGCCTGATCCCCGCCAGCGGATTCTTCGAATGGCGCCAGGAGCAAGCCGGCAAACAGCCCTACTACATCACCCTTCGAGACGACGATCCCGATGGCGTGATGCTCCTCGCCGGGCTGTGGGAGTGGATCGATGAGCACCAGACGTGCTGCGCCATCCTCACGGAACCGGCCACCCCCTTCCTTCGGCCGATCCACGACCGGCAGCCCGTGATCCTCGACCCCGCGTGTCGGTGGGACTGGCTGGATCCAGCCCTGAACGAGCGCGAGGCGGTCCGCAGCGCGGCCCGGCGGCTGGATCCGGCGCGCCTTACGCTATGGCCGGTTTCGGCGCGGGTGAACAAACCGGACAGCGACGACGCCCAGTTGCTCGCTCCCGCGTAAGCCACGCAACCGAATGATCCTCTTATCCGCCGGGAAAGACGTCACAGCCTGTCGTAGGACTGGAGTAGAAAGGGGATTCGGCCGCTACACGATTCAGGGCGTAGCAACGAA